>CAIZXK010000240.1 GCA_903936865.1 uncultured Bacteroidales bacterium
AATATATTCTAATAAATAATTGATTATTAGATAGTAAATAGAGAATAACAGAAGATTAAAATTGTTTAAAATAAAATGAACTAACAAAATAGCAGAGCAAACATGGTAAATTGTAATTAGAAAATGACAAATAGCTGTTATTACATAAAGAATCATAAATTGATTTCGGAGCATATAAATTAATTTCTTATTTTTGCTTTAAAAATTTATACAATGAAAAAAGTTTTTTTATTTTTATTTTTAATCATTTTTGTAATAAAATCCTATTCACAATCATATTTTGAGGAAATTATTGATTTTCAACTTGAAATGAGCAAAGAATTTGCTGATTCAACCAAATCGCCTTTAACAACATCAGATAGATTGATTTTTAGCAGTCTGAATTTTTTTCCTATTGATTCTTCTTTTCGTATCCTTGCCAGGTTTATAAAAACACCCTATGAATTGCCTTTTGCTATGAAAACCACAACTACTCGTGCTCCAATGTACAGAAAATATGCTGAAGCATATTTTTTACTAAATGGTATTGATTGTAAATTAAATATTTATCAGAATATTGATTTAACAAAGAAACCAAACTATGAAGATTATTTATTTTTGCCATTTACAGATTTAACCAATGGGGATGAGTCCTATGGAGGAGGACGATATATTGATTTGAAAGTGAGTGATTCCGATACGATAATTATTGATTTTAATAAAGCTTATAATCCGTATTGTGCTTATAATCATAAATATTCATGTCCTATACCTCCAGCAGAAAATGCTTTATCAATTGAAATTAAGGCAGGTGTAAAAAAGTATCATTGATATTATTTGTTTTATGGAAATTATATGTAAGGATCTGATATTACGTCCCTGGTTTAAATCAGATATTGAAGAATTGGTTCAAATTGCTAATGATAAAAGCATTTATGATAATCTGAGAGATGCTTTTCCTTTTCCTTACACCTATAAGGATGCAGAGAATTGGATTGCCTTCACAGAAAAAAACAATAATCCGATTCGCTTTTTTGCGATTCGCTGTAATGATAAGCTTATAGGAAGTATTGGAATTGTTTTTAAAGAAGATATTTATTGTAAAAATGCTGAAATAGGATATTATATTGGAAATAAATATCGAGGGAAAGGATATATTACACAGGCAATTCAGGCTATATTAAAATATATTTTTTTTAATTTTGACATAATTCGTATTTATGTCGAACCATTTGCAAATAATATTGCATCAAGAAAAGTATTGGAGAAAAATAATTTTATTTGCGAAGCCATTTTTAAACAATATGTTATAAAAAATGGTTTAATTCAGGATAGTTGTATCTATTCCATTTTGAAAAACGATTATTTACAAAACAACATGTTACAAAATGATGCTAAATTTTAACCGGAAGTTTTTTTTCTTATTTTTTTTCGTTTTATTAATAAATTATAATGTTCATTCTCAAAATATTCCATTGTTGGTAAATGGTCAATCAGATTATGTGATACATCTTCCATCTAAACCATCAAGTCAATGTAGTAAAGCTGTTGATGAATTGAGGATATATTTAAAAAAAATAACAGGGATTCAATTTCCCTGTTCAGATAAGTTTTTTAATAAAGCAAAATATATTGTTTTTGAAGATGGGTATTGTTCAGATAGTTCATTTAATATTAATCAGTTAAATAAGGATGGTTTCCGGATAAAAAACAATAATGCTTCTATATTTATTTCTGCTTTGGATGGAAAGGGATTATTAAATGCCGTTTACACTTTTTTAGAAAAGTATATTGGATGCAGGTATTATTCTGCAGATGAAATATATATACCAAAGAAAAACAATATTTTGATAAGCAATTTAACGGAAGATATTCAAAATCCACAATTTACATTTCGTACTATTCATTATTACAATGCATATCAACCTGAATATGCTAAACTTAACAAACTTAATTCTTCAAATGAAGATCGAATTTCTTCCGATTGGGGTGGGTTATGGGTTCATACGATGCATAAATTACTGCCTCCTGAAAAATATTTTAATATTCATCCTGAATATTTTGCACTTAGAAATGGAATAAGGGTTGCAGATCAATTATGTTTATCAAATCCAGATGTTTTAAATATAACCGTTGCAGCATTAAGGGATTATATGAAAAAAATACCAAATGCCAGGTATTGGTCTGTAAGCCAAATGGATAATTTTAATTATTGTGAATGTGATGATTGCAGGTTAATCGATAGTATTGAAGAATCACCTTCGGGAAGTATTATTAATTTTGTAAATCAGGTAGCAGCAAATTTTCCTGATAAAATGATTTCAACCTTAGCCTATCAATACAGTCGAAAAGCCCCCAAAACACTAATACCAGCTGAAAATGTAAATATCATGTTATGCACTATAGAAAGTGATAGAAATAAACCAATTGCAGAAAATTATGAAACAGGGAGCTTTTACGATGATTTATCCTATTGGTCGTTAATATCCAGGAATATAATTATTTGGGATTATGTTACTAATTTCTCTCATTTGGTATGTCCTTTTCCAAATTATCATGTTTTACAACCAAATATTCAATTATTTGCTAATTATGGTGCAACTATGATTTTTGAACAGGGTTATGCTGGCAAATCAGGAGAAATGAATGAGTTAAGATGTTATTTATTAGCCAAATTAATCTGGAATCCAACTGAAAATATGGATAGTTTGATAACTGATTTTTTATTCGGTTATTATGGTAAAGCAGCCCCATTTATCAGACAATATATTGATTTATCAACATCCGAATTGTTAAAATCTGATAAACCACTTACACTTTACGAACCACCTGCTTTACATGCTGATGATTATTTATCAGCAGAAAACCTTGATAAATATTTTGAAATTTTAAAGCTGGCAGCTGAAGCCGTTAAAGATGATACTATACAAAGGAACAGGGTTGAAATGGTGTTGCAAAGTATAAGGTATGCATGGCTTGAAGTATGTAAATATCAAATATATGCTGATAGTTGGGTGTTTGAAAAAAATCCTGAAACTAATGGATTTCGTATCAAACCAAAAGCAAATGAAATATTAGAAACATTTTATAAAACGGCAAAAAAATACGGACCATCCATACTTCACGAGATTAATAATCCACCTGACGAATACTATAGGAAAACATCTGATTATTTTAACAATGCAATTGTAAATCATAAAGCTGTTGGTAAAAAAATCAGTTTTGAAAAACAATTTTCCAGAGCTTATAAAGCAAATGGTCAAAATTCTTTGATTGATGGAATTAAAGGAACCTCTGATTATCAGGTTCTATGGCAAGGATGGTTTGGCGATTATATTAATGCTACTATAGATTTGGATAGTACAGAAAATCTTAGCAGTGTTCAGATTTCTTTTGTTGATGATAATCAAGCCTGGATAATGCCTCCACAAAGTGTTGAAATTAAGTTATCTGATGATAATGTCACTTACAATACTGTTGCTAGTTACATAAATCCAGATGCTGGCAAGAAACAGGACAGGCAAATTGTAACTTTCAATATACCATTTGAAAAAAACGCTAATGCCAGATATGTAAATGTGAAAATCAAGAATATTGGTAAAATGCCGGCTTGGCGGGGTGTAAATGATAACGCTTGGTTATTTGTAGATGAAATTGTAGTGAGGTAAATAGAAGTCTAAAGATTCTTTAAAAGTAAATAATAAAACAATCTTCAGACTTCCATGCATTAATTTTTACAATTTCTTTTCCATAAAATAATAGGTAACTAAACTAATACCACCCAACAGGAATATCATGGCAAAATATCCTTGTTCGTACATTATGCCATAATATTCAAATATTCTGGCAATTAAAATTCCTGATCCTACAGCTATTGCTAATAATCCGTATTTGAGATTAAAAGATTTGTTTGGTAATTTGTTTTTATCAAAATAATCGCCATCCAATCCTTTTTCCAGTAATGCCATACGTTCCTTTTTACGGATATGTAAATATATTACACTGTAAACGAACCCAAAAACTATTAATGATATGAATACATCTTCCATTTTGTTTGTTTTTTATTCTTTATGACGCCATATAATAATTTCAGGTTACAGAATGATTTAATATTTTTGCATTTGATTTATTTTTTTCATTTTTATAACTCATAACTTATACCTAATTTTGTATTATGCATTTATTTTATACACCAAATATTCAATCATCTCAATATGTTCTTGATAAGGAAGAATCAACTCATTGTGTCAGGGTTTTAAGATTAACTGAAGGTAATGTAATTCATCTTACAGATGGAAAAGGAAATTTGTTTAAAGCAAAATTAGTTTCAACTTCTATAAAGGAATGTATTGTTGAAATAATAGAAACTTTTCCCGATTACGGTAAGCTTAATTTTGAGCTGCATATTGCAATTGCACCAACCAAAAATATTGATAGATTTGAATGGTTTCTCGAAAAAGCTACAGAAATTGGGATTAGTCAGATTACACCAATTATTTGCGAGCATTCCGAAAGAACAATTGTTAAACCGGATAGATTAAAAAAAATAATTACTTCAGCCGTAAAGCAATCTTTAAAGGCATATCATCCTGTTTTAAATGAAGCAATTAAATTTAAAGATTTTCTAAAAAAAGATTTTAAAGATAATAAGTTTATCGCTCATTGCGAAAAAGAAGAAAAACAATCGTTGCAGGATGTTTATCAGAAAGCTAATAATGCTTTGATTTTGATTGGACCTGAAGGTGATTTTAGTGTGAATGAAATAAATGCAGCACTGGAAAAGAAATTTTTGCCTGTTAGCTTGGGAAATTCAAGATTAAGAACAGAAACGGCAGGTTTAGTTGCTTGCCACACTATTAATTTAATAAATGAATGAATATGAAAAAGATTTTTATAATAGTACTATTATTTATCGTTTTTTGCTCCTTTATCCCACCCACTTATCAGATCGCATTAGTTAAATATAATGGGGGAGGAGATTGGTATGCAAATCCAACATCTTTAACTAATCTGATTAAGTTTGCAAATCAGAATATCGGGACAAATATCAATCCGGAATATGAAACGGTTGATATTGGAAGTGCCGAATTATTTAATTATCCTTTTTTACATTTAACAGGTCATGGAAATATTATTTTTTCAGAAAGTGAAACGGAGAATATTCGAAAGTATTTAGTCGGAGGTGGTTTTTTACACATTGATGATAATTATGGTTTGGATAAGTTCATTCGTCCCCAAATGAAAAAAGTATTTCCCGATTTGGAATTTATTGAACTCCCACCGAGTCATCCTATTTTTCATCAAAAATACGATTTTCCAAATGGATTACCCAAAATTCATGAGCATAACAACAAACGACCTCAGGCATTTGGGTTATATTATAATTCGCGAATGGTGTGCTTTTACAGTTTTGAATGCGATTTGGGAGATGGATGGGAAGATGCAGATGTGCATAAGGATTCAGAAGCAACAAGACAAAAAGCGTTGAAAATGGGGGCAAATATACTACAATTTGTTTTTAATCAATAAAAAAAGCCCGACAATTTGTCAGGCTTTAGTGCGGATGAAGGGACTCGAACCCCCACGTCGCTAGACACCAGATCCTAAGTCTATCATTTCTGATTATCAATAAAATATGAAGATTATATTGAAAATTATTTTTGATTAAATTAATCAAATAGAATTATTATGGGGAATATACGGGGAAAATACTTATTTTAATTATCTTTGTAAATCAAATTTAATTCTAATTATATGGCAAGTGTAAATTATAGAGTCAATGAAAAAGCAAAAGGAAACTTTGTAATGATTTACATTCGTTTTAAAAGTGGAAGTGATTTTGATTTGGAAGTTTCATCAATGATTCAAGTGACAAAAAAACATTGGAGTTCAGCAAAGCAATGTGTAAAAGCTAGCCCAGATTCTGAAGATTATAGAGATAATGTAAATACACAACTGAAAGAGTTAGAAAATCATATATTTAGCCGATTTACTAATGATAATCACTTTGGATTAACTATTAATAAAAAATGGTTACAAGATATCATTTCATCATTTCATCATAAACCTGTTGACAACGATAATGAAAAAGAAATCTATCTAACAGTATTTGCAGATTATTTTTCGGAAAATGCTAAAAACAGAACAAATTACAGAACGGGAAAACCTTTAGATATTCGTACTCTACAGGACTATAATAATGCATCAAACAAACTGAAAACTTATGAAACAATAATTGGAAGAAAAATCAGATTAACTGAAGTTGATTTTGCTTTTCATGAAAAATTTATAATTTATTTGCGAAAAACTGAAAGCCTTGGAGAAAATACAATTGGAGGGATTATTGATAATCTTAAAGCATTTATGCGTAATGCTGATGCATCTGGTTTTAATGTAAATCCATCTTATAAATCAAGAAAATTCATCTCCCCTTTCAATAAGACTGAAGATATATACTTTAACAGAACAGAGATTAAAAAAATTAAAAATTTCAATTTTGAATTTAACAGCTTTCTTGATAATGCCAGAGATTGGCTTATCATTGGTGTTTGGACTGGTTTAAGGGTATCTGATTTGTTAAATCTGACAAAAAAAGATATAACTGATGGTTATATTGATAATGAAAATTCAAAAACGGGAACCCCAGTAGCAATACCATTACACTATCATGTAAAAGATATATTACAAAAACGTAATGGTAATTTCCCCAGAAAAATCAGTGATCAGAATTTCAACGAGTACATTAAAATAGTTGCTGCAAAAGTTGGAATAACTGAACAAACATACGGAGGGAAAATGATGAAACAAAAAGATGGCAATAATAATGATATTTTTCGTAAAGTTTATGGAGATTATCCTAAAAATGAACTAGTAACATCTCATATTTGCAGAAGAAGTTTTGCGTCTAACTTATATGGGAAGATTGATACTCTTACAATTATGAGGATTACTGGACATGCAACTGAAAAACAGTTTTTGCAATATATTAAGATAACACCACGAGAACATGCAAGTAGAATGAAAGACCTATTTGATGAAGAATTTAAAAAAGAGCAAAATGAAATTAATTAGATAGTACTATACTATGCACATATCAAACCAAACTTTTCACCTGTTTTTTTTGCTTTTAGAATTGTTCTATGACTTACATTCAGATATTTGCTTATTTCCCTAACTGTTCTTCCCTTATTAATGTACTTGATAATATCTTTGCTTTTCGGTTTTTCAATAAATTTCTTTTCACTTTCACTGCTTCCACTTGGACGGCCTAGTATCCCACCTTTCTGAACATAGACCATTCTTCCCATAGACGTTCTTTCTTTAATATTAGTTAGTTCCATTTCGTACAAGCTTGACATCACTGATGAAATCATTTTCCAGATTGGATTTATCTTGCCACTGGGACGGCTTTGTAATCCTATATTTTTGACTACTACATTAACTCGGTATTCTTCCAGCCATTCCAATGTTTTAATCACATCACCAGTGTTCCTGCCAAGTCTTGATAATTCTTCTACAACAAGTTCTTCAACTTTTCCCTGTTCTATTAATATTTTTAATTCACTTCCTTTGGGTCGGTCGAAGAATGATATAGAACCACTGACCTTATCCATTAGTGTTAGGTCGTAAATATCCTTGTCTAGTTCATACCTATTTCCACTTTGACTTATGCTTGATATTCTGTTGTATTTTACTTTCATATTATTGCTTTTTTTGTTACCATTTAATTCTTAGACTTATTTTGTTTAAAAACTTAGTAAAAACCCGCATATATAGTGCTTCTGGTGTTACCATATTAATCAAGATTAAA
>CAIZXK010000241.1 GCA_903936865.1 uncultured Bacteroidales bacterium
ATTTGTAATTGAATCAAAATTTGGTGTCCATAAAAAGTTTAAACCAACTGTTCCATCATTTATGGCTCCGTTGTGTCCAGATTTTAATGTTATAGCTCTGATTGCTAGAATAATTCCAAATCCAATAAGCAAAGGCATTCCTATTTTTGCAACTTTTTCAACACCACCACTTAGTCCTTTTGATAATATCCAAACATTTAAAGCTAAGCAAAGTACAAAGAAAATGACAGACTCAAAAGGAATTAACGTCGTTTTTGTTAATGTAACGTAATCAGTAAATATATTTTCAACTCCTTCTTGTGAAAGTCCATTAAATGAACCTATTGCAGAGTGAAAAACATAAGATAAAGTCCACGATTCCAAATAACAATAATATGCTGCTATACCAATATTGCTGAAAATTCCAAAAACGCCTACATATTTCCAAATCCTTCTTTTATCCATACTATTCATCATAAATGGAGTAGAATGATTTCCTAACTGTCCGCCATATCTTCCGATCGACCATTCTACAAATAACAAAGGAATTCCCATTAATAAAAAACAAACCAGATAAGGGATAATAAATGCACCTCCTCCATTCTGAATAGCTTGTACCGGAAAACGAAGAAAATTACCAAATCCGACAGCATTTCCAGCCATTGCCAAAATTAATCCTATTCTGGTTCCCCACTTTTGTTGCTTAACTGTCATAACTCAATGATTCTTAGATTAAATAATAAACTGTTAAATTCTCACAACAAAATTGCAAAAAAAAATGATTAAAACAACATTATTATAAAAAAAAATTACTACTATTGCAGCTTAAAAAAGTTAAATGACCTAAGTTATGTTATCCTGTAAAATTTTTATAACTTTTTCTTTCGTCTATTTAAATTATTTCTTAAAATAACACAATCATTTATTAATCATTTAAATTTAAAATTATGAATATTTATCAGGAAGGATTCCGAGACGACATTTTAAGTTCAATCTTTAAATTAACCAGTAAAATCTGGTTGAAAATTACAGGGATTTATGTAATTAATTCAATTGTTGGAATAATTATCTTTATTCCTATAGCATTATTATTGTTTAAAGATAACTTAACTACTTTTTTTACAATGAATAAAAGTAATCCAACTGAAATTGCAAGTTTTTATCAATCTCTATTTGCAGATTTTAGTGCTTTGCTTATTGCTGGTATTATTATTATAGTTTTTATTCTTATTTTGATTAGTTCCTGGGTAAATTACTTTTCATTATTACTTTCTGATAGAGAAATAAAAGGAGGAGATACTTCTTTTGATGAGATTTTGAAGAAATCATTTAATAACAGGGTTTTTTCAATTTTTGGATGTATGTTATTGATTTATTTGTTCTTTGTGATAGGTGGTTTTGTTTCTGCTATTACTGCAATGATACATCCAATTATTGTATTCATTACATTTCTAATTTTTTTAATACTAATTTTCAAGCTTTTTCTTGTAATTCCAGCATTAATTCTGGGAGATAAATCATTAATTGATTCATTTGCATTTAGTTTTAAACACATTACTTTTGTAAGAGCTTTAAAATTATTTGGAATATCTATTCTTGTAATGATAATTATTTTTTTTATAGCATTGATTTTTCAAGCATTAACTTCAATTTTTAAAGATTATATGATTGTAGGAATTGTGATTAATTATGCATTTAATATTCTATTGGGAGGTATTATGATGACTTTATTAGTTGCTGCAGGTTCTGCAATGTATTTTCGTTATGCTGAAGATATTGATAATGAGGATGAATTTACATTAGATGAATTATTGGTTACCGATTAGTTTATATTAAATTAAATTATATTCTTCTTTGTACATAGAAATTAGTAAGGATATAGATTCTAATTTTTCCA
>CAIZXK010000242.1 GCA_903936865.1 uncultured Bacteroidales bacterium
ATTCAAATGATTTAAATGTTAGCATTTCAGGATTTTTAATAAAAATATCAAAAGATGAAGACATACGAGTAAATCATCAGATTAAATATGCTTAATAGTTTCAGATAGTTTTGGCTTCTTCGGAAAATACGGCAAAGCCCCGAAAGTTGTTTTGGCTTTACTCGGTTGCCGAGTAAGAGCTTTACTCCTGTTTTTGCTTTACTCGGTCGCTGGGTGAGCGTTTTTCAACTTTATTTGTTTCACCATTTCAATGCAAAACTTTAGTATTTATTTTGATTAAACCTTTTGTATACAGTAATCAGAATTCGTATAACTTACTTACTTCCCAGATAACAATTCCGGCACTTACCGAAATATTCAGCGAATGTTTGGTGCCATACTGCGGAATTTCGATGCAACCATCCACTTCAAGCATAATTTCTTCACTTACACCCTCTACTTCATTACCAAAAATCAAAGCAATTTTCTCAGCAGGTTTTATCTTAAAATCTTCCAGGCTTATACTCCCAACTGCTTGCTCTATTGCATATACCTTATACGAATTGGCTTTAAGAAAATCTATGGAATGTTTGGTAGTATCAAAATATTTCCAATCAACAGTATCGGTAGCTCCTAATGCAGTTTTATGAATTTCGCGATGCGGAGGAGTAGCAGTAATTCCACATAAATGAATGGCTTCCATCCTGAAAGCATCGGAAGTGCGGAATACCGAACCAATATTATGCTGGCTTCTTACATTATCCAATACAATCACAACAGGCAATTTATCAGCATCTTTGAATGCTTCTGCCGATAATCGGTTAAGTTCTTTATTCAGTAGTTTTCGCATATCCTTATTATATTCTGCAAAAGTAAGAATTTGAGAGTTATTTTTGTAGAAAGCTTATGAATGATTTTGGAAAAAGGGATTATTGAAGTAGTAAAAATAAAAATAGTTTGTTAAACTTTGACAAAGATTATTCCTATAAAAATTTAATGAAATGATTATTAATTCAATATGCAAACTCATTCAACTTTGTCAAAGTTCGTAATATGAGCGGCATATAAAAAATTAACAGAGTATAGAAATAAAAAAGAGGGTTTTTAAACCCTCTTTTTTTAAATTAACCTCCGAAATCATCGAGAGCAATCATGTCTTTAGGTACACCATAATCGTCGAGCATCTTCAATACGGCATCATTCATCATGGGCGGTCCGCAAATATAATATTCAATTTCTTCCGGATCGTGATGATTTTTGAGATAGTTATCTAAAATTACATGATGGATAAATCCTTCATAACCTGTCCAGTTATCTTCCGGCAATGGTTCCGAAAGTGCTATATTAAATTTGAAGTTAGGATTTTCCTTTTCAATTTTCTCAAATTCATCCACATAAAATAATTCTCTAAGAGAACGACCTCCATACCAAAAAGTAGCTTTACGGCCAGTATGTCTTGTTTGAAACAAATCGAAAATATGCGAACGCATGGGAGCCATACCGGCACCACCACCAATAAACATCATTTCGCGTTCAGTTGGTTTGATAAAAAATTCTCCATAAGGTCCTGAAATGGTAACTTTATCACCTGGTTTTCTGGAGAAAATAAAAGAAGAACAAATACCCGGATTCACTTTTATAAATGAATTGGTTTTATTATCCCATGGTGGTGTAGCAATACGGATATTTAATATGATTTTGTTTCCTTCGGCAGGGTGATTTGCCATAGAATAGGCACGGTAGATGGGTTCTGCATTTTTCATCTTCAAATCCCACATCTTAAATTTATCCCAATCGTCTCTGTATTCTGGTTCTACAAAAATGTCTTTGTAATCCACTTCGCATTCCGGAACATCAATCTGGATGTAACCACCCGATTTGAAATCAAGTGTTTCTCCTTCAGGCAATTTTACAACAAACTCCTTGATAAAAGTTGCCACATTACGGTTTGAAATTACTTCGCATTCCCATTTCTTTATTCCAAAAATTTCTTCAGGAAC
>CAIZXK010000243.1 GCA_903936865.1 uncultured Bacteroidales bacterium
GATCTACAAGGAGTAAATTTATATTTTTCTTATAATTTTTGCAGGATTTCCAACATATATACCCGAAACAGTTATATCTTTTGTAACTACTGAACCTGCACCAATAACAACATTATTGCAAATAGTAACAGGAAGTATTGTAGAATTGGTTCCTATAGAAACATGGTTACCAATATTTGTTGTTTTCCACTTTTCTTTAATACCACCTGCTGGTCCTCCATCAGCAAAAAGATCATTAATAAACATAGCTCCATGTGAAATAAAACAATTTTCTCCGATATTTACCATTTCACAAATAAATGCATGAGACTGTACTTTCGTATTTTTACCTATTTTAACATCTTTCTGAATTTCAACAAAAGGCCCAATGAAGCAATTATCACCTATTTCACAATCATAAATATTTGTGGGTTGAACTACTTTAACATTTTCTCCAAAAATTACATTTTTTACTCCAGACTCAAATATTATTGGTTTGTTTTCCATACTCACAACTAAATTTTAATTAAAACATGTGAACAAATTTCATGTATTCCTGCAGTAAATCTGCTTTGTTATATATCTTACTAATAATTTCAACTGTTTTAAGCCCTTCAAATCCATTTGTTGCAATTACTCCATTTCCACTTAAAACTTCAACGATATTCTGATAAACCATATCATGATTGGACATTGAACCCTGATATTCTCCATAATTATTTGCAGTATTCCCCTTTGGAAGATCTTTAATCTCAAAATTCTTTATATTCTGATATTCAAGCTCATTCAAATATTGACCACCCACCTTTACAGTACCTAATTCACCAAATATAGTAATGGAGCCCTCCATATTTTTAGCAAAACTATTAACGGTATAATTAATTGTCCCCAAAACACCATTATAAAACTTCAATGCAATTACTCCGGTGTCTTCAAATTCGATAATACCATCGTGACCATGATTTGCTGTAATAGCATATATACGATCTACATCACCTATTATCCAATAAAGCAAATCAATAAAATGGCTAAACTGAGTAAAAAGTGTTCCACCATCCAGTTTCTTTGTACCTTTCCAGTCAGATTTTTGGTAATAATCAAAATTTCTGTTCCAAAAACAATTAAGCTGAACTGAATATATTTTACCTAATTTACCTTCATCAATGGCATTTTTTAATGCAATAATCGGAGGGTTGAAACGATTTTGTTTTACTAAGAAAAGTCTTTTATTTGCTCCTTCAGCAGCCTTTATCATATCTCCACAATCGGCAGGACAGAGTGCCATGGGTTTTTCACACAATACATGATGCCCAGCCTTAAGAGCAGCAATCGTTTGACTTGCATGTAAACCATTGGGAGTACATATCGAGATTAGATCAATATCCTTTTCATTTATTAATAAATCATCCAGACTGGTATAAACTGCACATTTATATTTTTTTCCAAATGCTGTAACTTTTTCAATATCAATATCACATACAGCTTTTAATACACCAACATTGTTTATATGTTCTGCATGACGAGATCCAATTCGACCACACCCAATTAATGCAAAATTTAATTTCTTCATTTATTAATTTGTAATTTTATTAATGATTAATTTACC
>CAIZXK010000244.1 GCA_903936865.1 uncultured Bacteroidales bacterium
ACTAATACTGTAAATATAATAATTATTTTCCCTATTATTTTATTTTTTTGCAAACTGTTTACTGGTAGCTGGTAACTGTTTACTGGTAACTGTTAACTGTTAACTGTTAACTGCTAACTGTTAACTGCTAACTGTTCACACACTACCCACTTTTAATAATCTTTTCCCAGGCACATAATTCTTATAAAGAGCCACATACCTTAATGGGTCTAAAAGATGGTTCAATTTATCAATAGGAACATTCAAACTTTTCCCATCCCTGTCCATTGCCCAGCGGTAATTCTTCAACTCCCTGATAAGGTTACTGCTACCCCTGACCACATGTATCTTGTATCTTTTAAGTATATCAATTCCATTTCTGATACTGTCAGTTCCTTTAATAGCTCCTCTGATAGTAAACCCTTCTCGATATAATTCTTGTATGCTTTTAGGTTCTGCACTATCAGCAATAATCAATTCATTATCTGTAATTCCAATCTTTCTGAACTCATCAGCCAGATCCTGATTTGTTAATCCTTTTTGATATAAAACTTCTTCCACAAACAAATCATCCCCTTTAAAGCAAACCTTTACAACTCCACTCTCATCATTAGAGTATCCAAAATCCAATCCATAGTAAACAACTTCCTCATCAGGAAACTTTTCCACTACATCCCAGTTCTGGTAAATCAAACCCTCCAAAACACCACCCCATAAACCAAGTGTATAAATCCTGTAATAATGATAATCCACTTGCTTAAAGCTCTCCAGCAGCTCAATACTCTGTTCCGTAACAAACTGATTGTCCTTATAGGTGGTATGCAATATCGTTGTATCTTTCCTGATACTGGGTACAAAATGAAAATTACCATCTTCCTTTTCATAAGTCTCTTTAGGTGGGAAAAAATAACTCGTAATCCAACCTGCCTCGTTCTCAGGGTTAAAAGTCGCTATTTCTTGTATAATCCCTCCACGGAGCGAGGAAGTACTTTTCAGGAAATCAGTAAAGGCAATTTCGTTCATTTCTTCGTACCAGATCCCGGTCGGGTCCTTAATGGATTTCATTTTATAATCTTTATCCAACCCACGTGCCAGAATATAATTTCCATTAGGCTTAAAAGTAATCTTCAATGGATTTTCAGTTATTATAAAATAATCCATCAAACCATAACTATTGATAATATCTTTGATAGTTTGAAATTGAGAGTCCTTTATATCAGCATAAATCTTTCTTAAAAGAATAAATCGGCTATATGGTTTACTCATGGTATCAATGATAACCTTCTGTGCTGCAAAGTAACTCTTAGCAGAATCTCTTGAACCGAATAAGAGCAAATAGCGATTCGTATCCCTAAGTAGAGGAATATAAACTTTATTAAATAATCTGCTGTCGCTGAGGTTAAATTTCATTCTTCGGGAAGTTCTACCTTGATTTCATCACTATCCTTGCTCAGGGTATAATCTGTTTTATTTAGCTTCGGCAAAACATATTCCAGCAATCCGGTCATTATCTTCAGCCTGTCCGGTGCTTTCAGACTATTCAGGTCAGCTATCATCTGATCCTCGTCATAGCTCTCCATGAGCAACTGAAGCCGTTCTTTCATTTCTTTGGTGCTTTTGTTTTTTGCACCAATAGGTTTGAAACCAGAATGCCCTTTAACAAATTGTCCTCCTTTAGTTCTGTTTTTATTTTCCATTATAAGCCATATTTTATGGGGTTAGTATTCATTTAATTATCTATAGATTAACTTCTCTATCTGACTTATACTCATATTGTATTCATCGCTCAATTCATATTTTACCGATATACAGGTTTTATCTCCTTTTTTCATTGCTTCATAATATAACTCTTTAACTAGCCATTTTTTTAAAATATTAATATTTAGTATTCCTAGTTTAAGCAATTCTCTTAATCCACTTTTTTTACTTATTCGTTCTGCTTCCATAATTAAGCTCTCACAATATTCATCCATTATTTATAAATTTAAAATTCATTTACAAAGGTACAATATTAATTTTTATAGTTAACTGTTATACAGTAAATATTGCCATTTTATATGATGTATTACTTTAAGTTATTTTGTATAATTGCAGCATAAATTTTTAATTATATATTATTTATGAAAAAATCAGATTCATCAATTAAAAGCAAACCAAAAAAGGCTATGAGCAAACCAAAATCAACAAAGATTCCGGCTAAGAAAACAATAAAATTTCGTCCAGGCAACGACCTTGCAGGCAAAGTCTAATCCTTAAAAGCCTAATATATGCATTTCAGTACAGACACCTTATTCCAGCCCTCAGCACCCTCAATAGATACCGAAAACGGCATCATTAAAAACGTATTGGTTGTCAGCAAAGGCGAAGCCAAAGGTCACAATCTTTTCCTCAATGATGAGTTTCTCGAAAGAACAGCCTTGCTTGGTAACGAACCTGCCAAAGGTATTAAAGCCCGTTACGGCCATCCCAATATGTGCTCAACTGCCTTAGGTACTTATATTGGCAGGTATAAAAACTTCCATAAAGAAAATAACAACGTATTGGCTGATCTCTATTTAGATGATACCGCCAGAATATCCCCAAACGGTAATCTCTACGATTACATTCTTTCGTTAGCAGCCACCAATCCCGATATGTTCGGATCTTCCATTGCTTTCAAGTGTGGTGAAATTACTTCATTAACAGAAGAAATTGAAAACTCATCCAAAACTACAACCCGCAATTTTGCTTCTATTGAATCGCTTCACGCTGTCGATTTAGTGGATGATCCGGCTG
>CAIZXK010000245.1 GCA_903936865.1 uncultured Bacteroidales bacterium
AGTTCCGATAAATTGATAGTAAACGCAGAAGGTATTCCTGTAAATATTGCAGATACCAGTTCGGAAATAAAATTCAATTCATTTAACAGCAGTTTCAATGCAATAAGCGGAAGCATGGGCGGAAGTCTTAAAATTACCCCTCAACTGATTGCAAAATTGAATTTATCTAGTGGATTCAGAGCTCCCAATATTGCCGAACTTGCTTCCAACGGGGTTCATGAAGGTACTTTCAGATATGAAACCGGTAACTCCGGATTAAAGTCTGAAGTTAGTTATCAGATAGATGGAGGTATAGAGTTTTCATCACATTATATTACTTTCGAGCTTTCTGTATTCAATAATGCAATAGACAATTATATATTTTCACAAAAGCTTGTTTCAAGTAACGGAAACGACAGTCTTATAATGGCAGAAGATAATTTATATTCAGCTTTTCATTTTGTGCAGGGAAATGCAGTTTTAACAGGAGGCGAATTAAATCTTGATATTCATCCACATCCACTGGATTGGCTACATATCGAAAATTCCTTTTCCTATGTAAGAGGAATACAGCTAAATCAACCTGACAGTCTGAAATATCTGCCATTAATGCCACATCCCCGATGGAATTCAGAAGTAAGAGCACAGTTTAAAAAACTGAATAAAGTATTCAGCAATTTTTATTTAAAACTCGAACTGGAACATAATCTTAAACAGGAAAATTATTTTTCGGCTTATGATACAGAAACTGCAACCAATGCATACACTCTGCTTAATTTCGGTACAGGATTCGACTTTTTAAGTAAAAGCGGAAAAACGATTTTTAAATTCATCTTAAACATTAATAATCTTGCTGATATAGCTTATCAGAATCATTTGAGCAGGCTTAAATATGCACCTGAAAATATTGCAAGCGGCAGGAGTGGTGTTTACAATATGGGTAGAAATATTGGTATAAAACTTATATTTCCTTTTGAAATTTCAAAAACGAAATAATCATTTTAAAAATAAATACTAACTTCGCAGCATAATTTCAAATTTATTAATCAAAAAAACAATACACATGATCAAAAAATTATTCAGTCCGATTGCACTGCTTATAATTTTGTTTGCAGTTACATCATGCAACAATAAACCAAAGCAGGATGCCTCCAATGGCAACGACTCAACAGCAGTAAATCCGATGAAGGAAAAAGTTTCGCAATTTGCATTAATTAAATTAAGTGCCGATTTATCTTTACTTAGCGAAAAAGAAAGACAAATGATTCCAATTTTACTGGAAGTTGCTCAAATAATGGACGATTTATACTGGAAACAAACATTGGGAGATAAAAAAGCATTTCTGGATACCATTACTGATCCTGATGCTAAACAATTTGCAATGATAAATTACGGTCCATGGGAACGTTTGAATGATAACAAACCATTTATCAGTGGAATTGGAGAAAAGCCAAAAGGTGTTAATTTTTATCCGGCAGATATGACCAAAGAAGAATTTGAAGCATATACCGATAAAAACAAAACCAATCTATATACTATCATACAACGTGGCGAAGATGGCAAATTAAAAACTGTATGGTATCACGAAGCTTATAAAGCAGAATTGGAAAAAGCAGCAGCATTAATAAACAAGGCAGCAGCCCTGGCTGAAGATGCAGGGTTGAAAAAATATCTTGAATTAAGAGCCAACGCATTACTAAACAGCGATTATCTGGCAAGTGATATGGCATGGATGGATATGAAAACCAATGGCATAGACTTTGTGGTTGGTCCAATTGAAAAT
>CAIZXK010000246.1 GCA_903936865.1 uncultured Bacteroidales bacterium
GGATATGTTTCTTTATAGAAATTAACAATTTTATTTTTAATTTCAGTTGCAGCAGAGTCAGAAGTACCATAAGAAATTTTTAAAGCTTCCATTGCAGCACTTTTAAACCATGGAATTGAGGAAATCCCATTCTGACCAGCCATAAGATCGTTTACATATTTTGAAGGAGAATGATATTCATGAGATGGGCGGTTATGGCAATCCATACAATCCATACTTCTTGCTTCTGAACTCTTTAAATCAACAGTTTTCATATCAACTTCACTGTCTTTATATATAACTTCCTTCCCCGTTTTTAAATCGGTTTTTTTAATCCAATAAATGATATCTCTTTTAGGACTGGATTTGTATTCAATATTTATATCAGGGTTTATATGCCAGTGAATTCCTTCGGTTAAACCCTTTGCCTGGTGATCTGCTCCTATTTTCATATTCAGGGTTATATTCCATTCTGTATTCGCTGAATCAGCCAGATAATATTTTTCCCTGCGTAAAGAATTGGTATAAAATTTTTGAGGCCAGTGACATTTTTCACAGGTCTCTCTTGCAGGACGTAAATTCTCTATTGGAGTGGCTATAGGTCTGATATAGGTTCCTAATGTGTATTTAAAAACCTGACGTAAACCTGACATTTTTGATTTTACATAAAAGTCAGCACCTTCACCTACATGACATTCGGCACATTTAACCTTAGCATGAGGAGAATTTTGATAAGCAGTATATTCCGGATTCATTACCTTGTGGCAAAGCTTTCCACAGAATTCGACTGATTCAGTGTAATGAAAAGCTTTATAACTTCCTACAATTGTTGATACAATAAAAAAGATTGAGATAACTGAAAAAATTAAAACAGCATTTCTTGTTTTTGAATCTTTTAGGTTTAGTACAAATAATTTATCATCAGAAATCTGAATTCCTTTTTTTATTCTTTTTCTTTTTCGATACATTCCAATAGGAATAAGTATATGACCAATAACCAAAAATATTGGAGTTACAATAAAAGTGTATAAATCAAAATAAACATTATTTATATTAAAAAAGAAAATCAGGATAACAAAGAAAATTAATGTTATCCATGCTATTAATGCAATTATACTTCCTAAATATGAAATGGGATTATAAAAAGTATTTGGTAATTTCATGTCTGATAATATTTTAAGATTATTATAAAAAAATCCGCATTCCGTTATTCAACAGAATGCGGATAATAAATTCATACTTCATAAATATGAAGTTTATTAGTATTATTTTGGATTTTTATGTGCTATTTTAGCATAAGAAGCAGCATAATTAAAACCTTTGAAAGTAGGACTTTCTGAATTATGACATTTTAAGCATAATTTTTCATCAGGAATAATCAACCCATTTTTAATACTAGCTTCTCTGCTTCTCATAATGGCAGGGGCTTTATAAGCACTTCCGGGTCCATGACAAGTTTCGCAGGAAACACCTTCTTCTTTTGTAATTCCACCATTTAATTTGGCATCAATAGCAGAAGCAGTTGAGTGACATTTTGTACATTTCGCATCAGTTGAAGGATCTGCAATTCCTTTTTCCTTTGCAATTTTTAAAGCTTCCGGTGTTTTAAGAGTTTCCATTGCTTTTGCATGTTTAGATGCTGCCCATACCGGA
>CAIZXK010000247.1 GCA_903936865.1 uncultured Bacteroidales bacterium
ATGTGTTAGTGACCATGATTTTAGCGGTGCTGCAAAACATAGGGATAATCAACAAAGATTGACTGAGGAATTATCTAAATTAAAAGAAAATTGGATAGAAAAAAATTCTAATTATAAAATCTAAGATACTTTTTAATGATTCAAAATCGTTATAAACTAAATACATATATATTTTCCTAAAAAACAATATATTCTGTAACAATTTCTGTTTTCTGAATTATATAATTAATTTAAATGAATAGAAATTTTGTTGTCATTAAAATTAACTCACTAAATTTCAAAGGTATGAAATTCAATAAATTATTTATCTTACTTGTCTTATTTCTGATTAGTAATGAGTTGATTTTTGGACAACGTCCTTCAGGTAACAATCCTACTTTCTCAGGTAATAGTAATTTCGTTGAATATATATATTTGAATTCCAAAAACATAAATAACTACCTTACTATTAACAATCAAACATTACGTAAAAAAGTAGTTACAAACAAACTAATAATTGATGGAATTAATGAAAATGATGTTTCTAAAACCAGTTTCCGCATAAGAATTGAAAAATATCTGAAGATTAAAAACTGTAGCTGGAATGATGTAAATAAACTTTTGAATATCATCGACTCCAATAGTAACTTAGAATCAATTGCTTTTGAGAATATTAAATTTTTGCAATCGAAAAATATAAGATTAAAATATAAAAATATACAAAAAATAAGTTTTAGCAATTGTGATTCTTTATCAAAAAAAGAATTTTTTAATACTTTTTCCAATTTAAAGAAAATCAATTGTATAAATTTGATTGATAACCAGTTGCAATCAATCCCAAACTTAAATTTTATAGAAGTTGACAGTCTGTTTCTGAGTAAAAATCCAAAAATAAAAATAGAAAATGAAGTAAAGAAATTACCGATTAAACTGAAATATTTAAACATTGACAACCAATCATCTGCAAAAAATTCTGATTTAAAGAATCTGCTTCCCAATATCTCAATTTCATTTGATACAACTTCATATTCATCGGATAATCAAACACAATCTAAACGAAAACATGGTGTTTTCAAGGTTAGCAAACAAGATATGATTGTGTATTCCGGAGCCTATACTTATTTTGCATCATTTATCCAAAGCAATCCTTACAACATTAATATAGATACATTACTATTCGATCAAAGATTTGATAATCTTCAATATAAACGCTTGGTTCGTAACAATACATTTGTTTCCAGTTATCGAATAAAAACATTATCAAAAAGATATAATAAGAATCTCAGTTTTCAATTAATTGATAATAAATATGCTAAAAAAAGCAGAAATCAAATTTTAAACGATTTCCCTGAATATAATATTTTAAAGAATCTTATCTGGGTTTTAGAAGAACCTGTTAAAAAAACAGATTTTCTGAAAAAATATGGCAAAAGACATTGGCACGATTTTAGAATTTCATATTCTGACATAAACAATTCTTTTACAATAACTTTTAAAGATGATACATCATTTTTTAACCTTGTTGCAAAACCATTACTATCGAGAAGTTTAGATTTACCAAATAAATCAATGGATAATTATCAACGGCTTTACTTGAGCTATGAAAAAAAAATTGATCAGAGAAGGTTGCGATTCAACAATAAAATTGCTTACAATTATCAATCTTTTAAAAAAGCTAAAAGAAACTTCAACGATAGTTGCTGGATGATTTTTAGCAACTTATATTTATCTGAAGATGAAAAAAAGATGGAAAAAGAAGATTGGTTTAAATATTATGAAAACATAATTGCAGATGAAAAAAACATATTAAATCAATCGGCATCAAACCAACAAATTGTAAACAGGGCTCTTCAACTTATTGGAATTAATGAAAATACTCAGGTTTTCAATAATTCAACTTCAAATGTCAGGTTTAAATTGATTGATAACGAAAACAGGATATTATCGGTGAATAATGCTACAATTATTGATTTGCAAAATCTGAGTTATATGAATTTTCAGGGTGGTTTTGGTTTTAATCAGGCATCACTTTTTTTAATGCAAGGGAACAGATATGTTATTTATGCTGAACTTCTTGGCGGTGATATCGCCTTGGTTAAAGCAGAAGACATTATATTTAATACTGAAAACATTTCATCAACTATGCTTTTCAAAGCAACAGTTATTGAAAAAGAATTGAATTCATTAGAGCAGGTATTGACATTTTTTAATTTAAAACTGTAACATTAATCAACTTCTTCATTATTAATTACAAAAAATATATGGAAAATCAACTATTTAAAATTAGTGAAAAGGAGCATTTTGATGAAGAGGAAATTATCAGAAAAGCTCAAAAGAATATCTCACAATTTGAGCAACTATATGATAAACATTATTTAAAAGTATTTTGGTTTGTATATAATCGTATTGAAAACCATACAGATGCATCAGAAATTACTTCTGATATTTTCTTGAAGGCAATGGAAAATATTCAGCGATATGTATGCAAAGGATTACCATTTATCAATTGGTTACTGGTAATTGCCAGAAATGAAGTGAATATGCATTATCGAAAAGAAAAAAAAGAACGTAAATATTTTGTTCATACCGATAGAATTAATGAGGTTAAAGATGAGCTTGAAGAGGAAGAAAAAACCATAATTCCTTACGACAAACTTATAGCCATTATTGAATCTTTACATGAAAAAGATTACGAGTTGTTTCATTTAAAATACTTTGATAAGAAAACATTTCAGGAAATAGCCGAAATTACCCAAACAAAAGAAGTTAGCTTAAGAGTTAGGTATCATCGCATAAAAAAAGAGTTAAGAGAACTTATTTTAAACGAAAACCTATTTAAAACGGCTGCTATGCTGGCAACAATCTGTATTTTATATATTTAACTTATAAAAACAATTATCAAAATGAAAAGTCAAAGAAAAATTATCACCAATAGAATCCCTTTATCAGAGAACGAAATACTTTCGCAAAAGGAAACATTTTCATCAGTAAAAGAAAAATTCAACAAAATAAAATCCACTCCAAAATTATCCATTAATAAATTTATAATTTATGGAATTGCGGCCAGTATTGCCTTAATTACCATAATTATACTGTTTTACAATCAGCCTGCCAGGGAAAATATTACAGCATCTAACCCTATTAGTTGCGATACCAGTTTTTTTAAAAAACCTTTATCAGAAATGTCAAAATATCAGCATTTTATTGTCGATAACAAGAAAGATGTACGTTTGCTAAGTTCAAAAGGAAGTAAGATTCATATTAAGGCCAATACTTTTATAGATAAAAACGGTAAAATCGTGGATGGTGAAGTGGATGTTGTTTATAATGAATATCATAATCCTGTTGAATTGTTTCTTTCCGGGATTCCAATGAAATATGATTCAGCAGGTTTCAACTATACATTTGAGTCTGCCGGTATGTTTGAAATCTATGCAAAAAAAGACAATGAGTATTTAGCCATGAATGAAAATCAACCCATTGTAATTGATCTGGTTTCTTCACAAAATGAGCCCTTTAATCTTTATTACTATGACACCAAAGAAAACAAATGGAGCTATCTGAACAACGAAAAAGCTGAAGATATTACAGAAAATAAAAAAACAGAAGTCAACAAAAAAGAACAAGGAACTGATTTTACAATTTCACCTGAGTCGGCAACTATTGAAAACAGTATAGAATCTGAAAAAACTTCATTTATTCCCCGCATAGCCAATCCCGATAATTTTTCATTTGTAATTGATATTGATGCAGATGAATTCCCTGAATTTGCCGGTTACAATAATCTACTGTTTGAAATTGACAATTCCGATTCTTCATTTCGTGAAGAATATTACGATGTAAAATGGTCGAAAGTTGATTTGAAAAAACTGGATAATGAGAGCTATCTTATTGAACTAACACGTTTTAAAAAAACCATCCGTTTAAAGGCTTATCCGGTTTTAAATAAAGCTGATTATGCCGAAGCCATCAAGGAATACAATAAAAATAAAAATGATAACTCAGCAAATCTGGCACAAAATATGAAACAAATTTCAGATAAAGCAGAAAAACAGAAATCCATTGAAATTCAGAATAAAATTATTTCGAATTTCCAGTATAGCAGAAATATAAGCATCACAAATTTAGGAACTTACAATTGCGACAGACCCATACCTTATCCTGAATTGCCGATTCAGATAAGTCTGAATTTTAATGATAAAGAAGGAATAAAGCTTAATTATAGTGAAGTGAATATTGTTCAAAAAGGGAAAAATATATTGTGGAAATATCCCAAAACTGCTAAATCATATATCAGTAAATCAGCATTTAATATAATATGGATTGTTACAGATGATAATCAGTTTGCAATTATCGAGATTCCTGCTAAGTCTGAAGGATGGAAACGAAATTCACATACTGCTGATATCTATTCCTTTAAAGATGGCATAGAAAAAATCAGTAAATTATTGGATAATGGATAAGTGGTTAGCTATTTCCTTTTCTTAAAAAAGACAATACTTCATCCATAAACAATTCAGGTTGATCAGCTTGTACCCAATGCCCGGCATTGGGTATTGTTTTTAACAGGGAATTTGTAAAGTGTTTTTGAATTTCAATAAAATCCGAATCTTTTACGTAATCAGATTTTTCTCCTCGTATAAAAAGTGAAGGGTTGGCAAAAGTTTGCGATGAATTAATTCCTTCAAAAATTGCATCAATATTATCTATTATAGCTCTCAGATTTAATCGCCAGGATAAGGTTTTGCGTTCGGTCCAATAGAGATTTTTCATAACAAACAAACGGATACGGGAATCTTCAATGGTTTTTGAGAGGTAATCATCCACCTCTTTTCTTGACTTAACGGTTTTAAAATCAATATCCAGCATCGCATTAATAATTTTCGAATGAAAAACCCTTAAATTATACTGACGCATACTCATGTCAATCACAATAAGTTTATTTACCAGATCCGGATTATCCAGTGCGAATTTTTCGGCAATCTTCCCTCCCATTGAATGCCCCATTATGACAGGATTTTCAATTTCGTGCAGTTCTATAAATTCGGTTATATCTTCAGCCATAACTTCGTAATTAAAGAAATTGCTGTGCCCCGATTGCCCGTGGTTTCGCATATCGGGGATATAAACCTTGTAATTTTCTGCCAGAATGCGGGCATGATTTACCCAATTATCAGAAATTCCGTACAAACCATGTATAATAATCATGGGTTGTCCTTCGCCGTATTGTCTAAAGTGTAATTGCATCAGGCAAAATTAAAAATTTTAAGTTTACTGCGAAGTTCTTTTTATTATTTTATACGTTTAGAAGCTAATGTCAGCCTAATAAAAAAAACCTATATAAAAAAACAGGAAATTGGTTTATTATATTGATAAGGTTCAGTAATTTGGCAAAATAAGAGAGAATCAAAATATCTTTAGCCTTTTTCTCCAATGGATTTTTGTGAAGGAGATTTCGGGTATTAGACTGAATGTTAACATTTATTATTTAATCAAGTAGATTATCAATCTCAAATTTCAAGCCATGCAAATGTCTGACTATTGTTCCCCATACAATCTCATTATCCATATAACAAGGTCTTTGTTTGATTAACGGAATTTATAAAATATGGGTTAGATAAAGATTTGTCCGTAACTAAGTCAACAGGGCGTTGAAACAGATTCTCAAATTTATCAGCTAATTCAAAATAAGTGTCTGCATAATCTCCATAATCCATGGGTTTAAAGGAGATTAGCAAGTCTATATCACTTTTATCGTTAAAACTTTCGGTACATACCGAGCCAAAAACAAATAACGATTCTACGTTATGATTCAGGCATAATGATTTGATTTTATCAATATTATCGGATATTAGTCTATGCATATCATTGTTTTGTACAAATCTATTATTAATGATCAAATTTTACAGGCATATAATTACAATTAATTGCAAATCATAAATATATGTACAAACTTGTATGTTTTTGAAATCTCAAAAACACTACAAATATACTATTTATTTTAATAAAAAATTCAACTATATACAAAAAACTATCAGGTTTTTTAACCGATATAAATCTATTAAAGACATCTTTACATCAAAATCCTTGTAGTGTTTTTCCTTATTGGATTTTTGTGAAGGAGATTTCGGTTAAACGGGAGAATGTTATCTGCTGTATTTCTTTTCATTTACAAGTATTTGTTCAACCCAGGAAAGTCTTTCCGCAATTTCATCTTTTTCATTATCATAAAAAGCTTGCTCTATTTTCTCAATAATGATATCGGAAATCAGCCAAGCCTTGAATTCGTTTATGTTTTTGGTGTTTTTCTCACAGCTATTAATAAAATTATTGTCGAACAAGTATTGACGTTCTTCAAATATATAGTTTGTTAAGTGTTTAATTGAAGCGAAACTGTTGTTTGTTTCCCAAACTTTTAATATTTGAGAAAAGTCAGGATAGAAATTTGCTATTGCGTGAAAATAATCCTTGAATTCCCATTCAGCTTTTTCACTATTATCGTTTAACAGTTTATTCCAAAGTTCAAGAGAAAACTCATTTATTGCAGTTTGTTCGTTAATGTCCCAGGTTTTCCAATTCGCATCTTCAAGTCTGCTGTAAAGTGTCCAAATATCATAAGGTGTTTTAAGTTTCGCCGTTAATTCTAATATTCTTGGCAAGTAATATCTGTAATCATTTTCATCACCCCACGTCAGGATAACTTTTCCTGCAAACTTTGATAAGTCTTCGTTCGTTAATTCTCTTATATTCTTACTTTGTAACTCTTTATTCCAAGTATCTAAATCGTCATAAAGTGGACTTCCTTCCAATTTGGATTTCCCCTGATACTTAGCAAAAGTATCGTAAAGTCTCTCTATTGTTATTTCAAGTTTGTCGGTCATTTTTTAATATTGCCAATAACTTTTAATATTTGTTTAAACTTCTGTCTTGTTGATATTCATAAACATTGCAAATATACGCTAAATTCTATAAAATAATCTGACAACTTGCAAAACTATCTGGTTTTTTTAATTTGTAAATCGCTTATTTTTTCAATTCCAATAGTATAAATAAGTTAAAGTAAGCTACCATTTCCATTGTGTAAGATACTGTTTTTAATTTACTTCCAATATATAAGGTGATAAAAGAGGAGATTACTTTTTTGCACTGTAACTACTTATGCAAATTTATAATCCAGAAGGTAACGTAACTATTTGTTTAGATTAAGAGAGTTGCTTTTTCGGGAGAAATACCTGAATTTGAGATATTGGAAATTTTACCAGTATTTTTCCAATCTTCCATTAAGCAAAATCAAATTATTAAAGCCTTATTTTCCATATATTAACGTCATTTTTTATCAAAATAAGAGCATGTTCTGGTTTTTGATTTTTTATCTGAATAAAGAAAATCAGTATATTCAGGCTTTTGCTTTTCATATCAGCTGTCTTTCAATTTTTACTCTATTGAATGTCTAAGTTTTCGTTAAAATGATAGCAAACTCTCTCTTAATTTTCTTAAATTTGCAAAAAACAAAACAATATGGCTGACGATAAGAAAATTATTTTTTCGATGGTGGGAGTTGGAAAGATATTTCCTCCCAACAAACAGGTTTTAAAAGATATATACCTTTCTTTTTACTATGGTGCAAAAATCGGAATCATTGGGTTAAATGGCAGTGGAAAATCTACATTACTCAAAATTATTGCCGGTTTGGAGAAATCTTTTATTGGTGATGTAGTATTTTCACCGGGTTATAAAGTTGGACATTTATCACAGGAACCCGAACTGGATGAATCCAAGACAGTTAAGGAAATAATTGAGGAAGGAGTTCAGGAAGTGGTTGATTTGCTTAAGGAATACGAGGCAATCAACAATAAGTTTGCTGAACCGATGACCGATGATGAAATGACAAAACTGATTGATCGTCAGGGCGAAGTTACAGAGTTATTAGAACATCATGATGCCTGGGAACTGGACGCCAAACTCGAAAGAGCGATGGATGCGTTGCGTTGTCCTGAGGGAGATGCTTCTGTAAAAAATCTGTCGGGTGGTGAACGCCGCAGGGTTGCATTGTGCAGATTGCTTTTGCAGGAACCTGAAATTCTGTTGCTTGATGAGCCTACCAACCATTTGGATGCCGAATCTATTGAATGGCTCGAACAACATCTGAAACAATATAAAGGAACTGTAATTGCTGTTACCCACGATCGATATTTCCTTGATAATGTTGCTGGTTGGATATTAGAACTCGATAGAGGAGAAGGCATTCCATGGCAGGGTAATTATTCTTCGTGGTTAGATCAAAAGACCAAACGGATGGAACTGGAAGAAAAAACAGAATCAAAACGCAAGAAAACGCTTGACAGAGAACTTGAATGGGTTCGTATGGCTCCCAAAGCCCGTCATGCCAAAGGAAAAGCCCGTCTTTCCGCTTACGATAAAATGATGAGCGAAGACAGCAAGCAAAAAGAAGAAAAATTAGAGATATTTATTCCGAACGGACCACGTTTAGGAAATAAGGTTATCGAAGTTAACGATGTATCAAAATCTTATGGAGATAAAATCCTTTATGAGAATCTTAATTTTTCGTTACCACCAGCAGGAATTGTTGGAGTTATCGGACCTAATGGTGCCGGTAAAACTACACTTTTCCGCCTGATTATGGGTAACGAAAGTCCTGATAATGGTAAATTTGAAGTAGGAGAAACCGTTAAAATCGGTTATGTTGATCAACAGCATGCTTCTATAGATCCCGAAAAAAATGTTTGGGAAGTAATTTCTGAAGGAAACGAACAGATTCAAATGGGCGGAAGGCTTATTAATTCAAGAGCTTATGTTGCCAGGTTTAATTTTAGCGGTGCCGATCAGGGAAAGAAGACTGGCGTACTTTCGGGTGGTGAACGTAATCGGTTGCATCTGGCCTTAACATTAAAATCGGAAGCCAATGTTTTATTACTCGATGAACCTACCAATGATATTGACATCAATACGTTAAGAGCTTTGGAAGAAGGTTTGGAAAACTTTGCAGGTTGTGCGGTTATTATTTCGCATGATCGTTGGTTTCTGGATAGAGTGGCTACTCATATTCTGGCTTTTGAAGGCGATTCACAGGTTTATTTTTTCGAAGGTTCTTATTCGGAATATGAAGAAAACCGAAAGAAGCGATTGGGCGATAATGCACCTAAACGTATCAGATATAAAAAATTGATGGCCTAGCCTATTATTTATAAAAAAGCCTTTGGGAACTCCAAAGGCTTTTTTTTATGATTAAAAAAAAGTTTGATTTTATTATATTCCGGGAATTGATGAAATAAGTTTTCGTGTATAATCCGAAGCAGGATTTCGGTAAATAGCATCAGATTCGCCCATTTCAACAATTTCACCTTTTTGCATCACAATCATGCGATCCGACATAAATTTTACTACCGATAAATCGTGTGAGATAAAGATATATGTAAATTTAAAATCTTTTTTCAATTCATTCAATAAGTTTAATACTTGTGCCTGAACGGAAACATCCAATGCAGAAACCGATTCGTCACAAATAATAAGTTCGGGATTTAATGCCAGCGTGCGGGCAATGCAAATCCGTTGTCTTTGTCCGCCCGAAAACTCATGTGGATAACGGTTAAACTGACTTTCGTTCATATCCACCCTTTCGAGCAATTCGATGACTCTGTTTTTTCTTTGTTTGTCAGATTGATATAGATTATGAACTTTTAGAGGTTCCATAATGGCATTACCAATAGTAATACGTGGATTAAGTGACGAATAGGGATCCTGAAAAATGATTTGCAACTTCTGCCTCAACTTCCGCATTTCCTGTGAAGATAATTCTGTAAGGGTTTTTCCTTTGTAAACAATTTTTCCACTACTTGCTTCAATCAATTGCAGAATGCTTCGGCCCAACGTGGTTTTGCCACATCCCGATTCTCCAACCAAACCTAAGGTTTCGCCTTCGAAAACATCGAAACTGATATTTTTAACGGCTTTAAAACTTGCTGTTATCCTGCCAAAAATATTTCTTTTTGTAACAAAATCAACATTCAACTCTTTAATACTTAAAATTGGGGTTTGATGATAGATGATGTTATGATTTTTAAATCTTTCCTCTGTACTTATTGATTTATAATCAAAGCTGTCAGCATTTTGCATAAAATCGCCAACAGTAGGTAGTTTTTCAAGTCGGGTTTCCATATTGGGGCGACAAGCCATCAATCCCATGGTATAAGGATGTTGGGGTGATCTGATGATTTCCTTTGCATTACCCATTTCCACAATCTTACCTTTATACATTACTGCTATTTTATCGGCAATTTCAGCTACCACTCCCAAATCATGAGTAATAAAAATCACAGACATATTGTGCTTCCGTTGCAGATTTTTGAGAAGTTCCAGTATTGTTTTCTGAACCGTAACATCCAAAGCAGTGGTGGGTTCATCGGCTATCAGTAGTAATGGATTGCAGGAAATAGCCATAGCAATCATAACCCTTTGTTTCTGACCACCCGAAAGTTCGTGCGGATATTTTTCAAACACTGTTTCGGGTTGAGGCAACATTACTTCATTGAAAAGATGAATGGTTTTGGTTTTCGCTTCAGCTTTTGAAACTTTCTGATGCAGCCGTATAACTTCCATAACCTGTTTGCCACATTTCATTACCGGATTAAGTGAAGTCATGGGTTCCTGAAAAATCATGCCGATTTCGTTGCCCCTGATTTTCCGCATTTCTTTCTCCGATAGGTTTAGAATTTCAACATTTATGTCAGCTGCATTGAAAAGTATTTCACCGGAACTTATTTTGGCAGGTGGGTTAGCTAGTAATTTCATAATTGCCAGCGATGTAACTGATTTTCCAGATCCCGATTCGCCAACAATTCCCAGTATTTCACCTTTCCCAACTGCAAAACTTATACCATCAACAGCTTTGTGAAAACCGTTTTCGTTTTTAAATTCAACAGTAAGATTATTAATATGTAATAGCTCTTTTTCCAAGTAATGATGTTTTTATTAAAAACCGTGGTAAAGATAATAAAAAATCAGGTAAAACAGGAAATGGATTAAACAGAATAGTATAGTTATAATGCAGAAGCCTATTTTTTTAAAGAAATCTGTAGTAATATTTGCCTGAATAGTAAAACTTTTATAAGTTTGTGCTTTGGAAATATAATTAATCTATTTAAATAAATGAAAAACAAAGGAAATATACAGAGCTTCTTATTTCTATTTTTAGGAATTACTTTAATTTTATCATTTGCATGTAAAAAAGATATAAATACAATTATTCCTCCAACTCCCCCAGCTTCAAACTATACGATTTCAATTAATAATTTAACCAATTTCCCTCCCAAACAATTTACTTATATAACACTAACACCATTAGAAACAAGTGATACCGAGTTGTCTTATGAATTTGTTTGCGACCCAAATATCACCATTGATTATAGCTTTTATATATCAAAAATAACTTTTTTCAAAATAAGAGTATATTTATATAAAAACGGTCCTTCCATATGGTGGAATTCTATTGCATTGGAACCCAATAAAACATCTTTAATTCAATTAATTAATGGAACAGGTAATTATATGGATAATACAAATTTCAATTCCGTGAAACCGGATGGATGTGATATTCCGTAATTATCATTAATCCATTATTTTCAATAACTTAGAAAAACAAATAATAAACTGTTTCAAATTGAAAGAAATCGAAAGTATTTGTAACCTTTACATGAAATCAATCAGCAATCCTTAATAATGGTTAAAATATTAATTATTAGGGTTTAATCATTATCAACTCCGATATATTGCGGATATTTTACAGAATAACTGAACTTCAATTCCTTTTTTTCTCCAGCCTGCAATATCATATCCCAGCTTAACTTGCCTGTTTTTTCATCAACTTTGGCATTGGCAGCATCCAATAATGTAATATCAATTGATTTCCGTTCTGTTACAGGAAATTGATCTTCAATAATTATATGAATGGGATACGATTTAGTATTTTTTACATTTATTGTAAAGCCGGAAGTTGCTTTAATTTCTTTACCACTTACTTTTTTGTCGTTGATTTCTTTAACTTGCATTCGGCTAACATACAAACTTTTATCGCGACCTAACGAAAGTTTCATGGTATCTGAAGTTTCTGTAGTATTTAATTCGGATTCACCTATAAAAGTTCCTTTAAAGAAAATATTGTATTTTGCATCCAATAAATTTAAATCCTGCCAATCAATCAGGTTGCAAATTAAAAATGGATCAGCTTCTATTTTTGGAACCGAAAGATAATGGTAATCAACTTCCTTTTTAACTTCTTTAATCTTAATGGCGTAATCTTTTCCATCCGATAAAATAGTATATGGACTCTCGATAACATATTCCAGATTGGTTACATTTCTTTGTAATACATTCGAAATGAAATTGGTTTCAATTAATTCCTGTTTCGATTTTGAAGTAGTAAAACCATATTCCTCTGAAATTTTTACTCCCGGAATACTTCTAATTTCTTGTGACTTTACACCATCGATATAAGTTACAACACCATCTTCTCTGGAACCACTAACTTTATAATCCTGAACAACAACAGCTTCTAAGTTTAAAGCACTTTCTTTCATAAGGATGTCATTAAAGGAAATTGCATTTTTATTAACCCATAAATTTTTAATTAAAACCTGATTATATCCTACATACGTACATTTTAATTGGTAATTTCCTGGTTGTATGGGTTTAAAAAGATAGTTGCCTTCAATATCGGTTGTAGTACCCGAAATAAATTTCCCATTTTGTTCGAGTACTATATTTGCAAAAGGAATGGGATCGTTGGTTTCAAAATCTTTAACCCTTCCTTTTATTGCACTTCCATCTGCATTATATACTTCACGTTTTGCTGATTGTGCATTATTTCTTTCGAGTATCCATTTTTGCAATTCTGGTTTGCTGGTTTTGGTTAATGGTTCACTACCCGATAATTTGATTTTTACATTTTTCCAGTCTTCACCTGTACTTTGAAAAATATTTGCATTATAAACAATTGCCATTGGATCAGAAATTTCTTCAACCCTGAAATCGTAGTATGGTATCCAACCTGCCGATGCAAGCATATAAGAAAAAGACAATGTGGAATTTGTAACTTTTTCGCAATTTATACTCACCAGTATTTCCGAATAGTTTTTTTCTATTTCGGCATTCAATACATTAATTCTTTTATTGATTTCCTGAATGTTTTCCCGTTCTGTTTTTATTTCTTTTTGAAGTTTCATTGATTCTGAAGATATTTCATTTAAGCGAAGTCTGTAAAAATCTGCAGCTTCTCTGAGCTGAGTTACACTCAAACCCTTATCTTCTTTCCCAAGTAATCTGTTGTCCCAAAGCAGTTTCTCTTCCTTTGCATAAACATCGAGTTTCGCACCTAAAGAACGGATTTTCGATTCTTTTTCTTCAATTTGCAATTGTGCATCTTTTATTGGTTGTCTTTCTTTGCTACTAAAAGTTGAAGTCTGCATTTTCACAGATAGAATCTGACAATTCGTAATATTTTTAACCTGAATACTTTGCTCATTTAGATTTGAAGGAAGTTTTTTCAATACAATCTGATAAGTGCCTTTTGCAAGATTAACACTTGCGGTTCGCGTAATTTGTGCACCACTGTAGAAAACAGTAACTTCACTTATTTTTGAATTTACTGAAATTGTATCAATTTGCGAAAATGATAAAAAAGGAATAAAAAAGAAAGTGAAAGCTAAAAATTGGTTTTTCATTTTAAATAAGGTGTTAAAGTTTAAGCAAAAATATGAATTATTTGATTTCAAGAACAAAACGAATTATCAGAATGAAAATTGTATTTCACAATAATTAAATAGTTTATCTTAAATAATTACCGATAAATTGTGTTTTAAAAATATTTGCTATTTTAATGCAATACCGCTTATCATTTCATCGTTAATAATCAAAACGTAAGCTTTTATGTGAATAATTACTTTTTTGAACGGGACTTCTAAAAATTGCTTTTTCTTCGTTGAACTTCAATTTTTAAATCTTCATTTACATTAGTAAACTGTGGTTTTAAAAATCTTGTTCGCCTCAAAAAATCTAATTTTTAGAACCCCTTTGAAATTATACATTAAATTCTGTTGTTATGAAAAAAGTAATTATTCCGGTATTGCTTATAATGATAGCTTATACAGCAAACCATTCAGATGCGCAAAATCCTTTTCCAACTCCTTCCGTTTGGGAAAATACTGCAAATTTTATTAAACCTGTACCACTGGCACCATACAGAGAGGCTGATATTGTTTGGTCGATGCGGGTTTGGCGTGTAATTAACTTTAAGGAGAAAAGAAACCTGCAATTTTACTATCCTACAGAAGTTGCTGAAGGAAGAATAAGCTTTATGCAGATGATTATCAAAGGTATGGAATATAACCTGATAACTCCTTATCAGGATGAGGAATTCACTAAACCAATTAATTACCGAGATTTGATGGCTTCGTTTGAAGTAACGGATTCAGTAGAAATAATTGATCTCGATACTGGCCTTCCAACAATTAAAGCAATTACCAAAAAACTTAATCCTGAGGATATTTATCAGATAAGAATCAAGGAAGATTGGTTTATCGATAAGCAAAAGTCGTATCTGGAAGTGAGAATATTAGGCATTTGTCCTGTTTTGTTGGTAAAGGATGATAATGATAATGTGAAAGGGAATTTACCAATGTTTTGGATTAATTTTGATCAGGCAAGACTTTTGTTTGCTAATATTCAAACGTTTAATCCTTTTAATGATGCGATGCGATTAACTTATGATGATCTTTTTTTGAAAAGAATTTTTAGCAGTTATATAATTAAAAAATCAAATGTTTACAATCGTAATATTGCTGAATATAAGATGGGAATTGATGCTTTGCTTGAATCGGAACAGATTAAAGATGATATTTTTAATACGGAACTCGATTTATGGGAATATTAAAAACTGATTTCATTTTTATTCTTAAAATATTTTATAATTTTAAGATAAATGAAAGTAAGAATTCCTGAAGTTGCTGTTATTCCTATAAACCATAATTCACTTTTTAGTAAATCCTGCGTTTGGTATATTGCAGTAGCTATATTGCCAATTATAAGCCATTGAATGATATAGATTATCGTAACATTTTTGCCTGTCCACGAAAAAAACTCTAATATCATATTGTTTTGCAATACTTTAGATATTTGGTTAATTAGTAATACATATAATATCATAAATCCGGTCATCCATAATACAAACATGTAATCATGATGATAATAAACAGGCAAATTGCTTGAAATTGCAAAAATATCTTTACTGAAATATAAAATCACTATGCTTAACAGTCCGATAAATATCCAATGCAAATAAGTAAATCTGCTAATAAGAATTTGATGTTTATTGAATATAATCTTAAAGATATATCCAAGCAAAACATAAGAAAACCAAGGGAATAATGGGAAATACGAATGTTCGAAATTTCCTATTACAAAAGCCAGAAAGAAATTTTGGGAATTTGGAATTATATTTACAAAGCTACCTAAAGTTGCAAAAACAAATAAAACAGGAATATACAAAAACAAATTATCTTTTGAAATTAAATGCAATCCAGCCAAAATAATTATACTTAATCCGGCAAGTGTTAATATATCAGCACCAAAGATGTAAAAAAGCGGGTCTAAATCGTATTTTCCCTGAAATACAGTAATGAGAAGATGAATTGAACGTGCTATATTTAATAAGATTCCTACAGTTATCAGTAAAAAACCTCTTTTAAGATAATTCCAGAATGAAGGTTTTGTTTTTGCTAAAAAGTAGCCCATTACAGCCAAAAAGACCGGAGCACAAAAAGGACCTCCCAAAAAATAGAAAAATCTACCTATAATGCCATTATTTACTTCAACAGATGCAAATTGCTCCATAATATGGACTTGAATCATAAAAATAACAGCAAGCCCTTTTAATACATCTGCGGTAATATTTCTTTGTTGAATTGCTCCCAATTTTTTACTTTATTTAATTAATTTTTACAAAGATAATAAATACTATTTAATTGATAACCATAAATTCAAATAGATAAAAAATCTCATAAATATTAAAAAAAAATAAGCCGTTAATTTTAATACAATTAACGGCTTCAATATTGAAAATTTGAAATTTTTATTTAAAAATCAAATGTATTCTTTCACCTCAACTTCGTTGTTAATAACCATAAACCCATTCATAGCAAGTGCCTGCATTTCGTCTTCACCCGGATAAACCTGAACAGGCGCTAAATGTGTAATTCTTTTAATAACAGAATCCACAAAAGGCTTACCATAAGCAATTCCTCCTGTAAGTAAAATTGCATCAACCTTACCCATCAAAACGGTTGACATAGCACCAATTTCTTTTGCAACCTGATAAGCCATAGCTTCTTGAATTAGTTTTGCTTTTTCATCACCTGCTTCAGCCATTTTTTCTACCTGATAAGCATCATTGGTTCCCAAATAAGCTACATAACCACCCTGTCCGGTAATCATACGAGCTATTTCCACAAAAGAATATTTCTTATTAAAGCAAAGTTTAACCAATGCTCCAACAGGTAAAGTTCCACTTCTTTCGGGAGAAAACGGACCTTCGCCATCCAATGCCTGATTTACGTCAATAACTTTGCCTTTCAGGTGAGCTCCAACACTGATTCCTCCGCCTAAATGGGCAACAATCAGATTCATATCTTCATATCTTTTGTTTTGAGATTTAGCATGGGTACGTGCTATTGCTTTCTGGTTTAATGCATGGAAAATACTTTGTCTTTCAAACAAAGGATGTCCGGAAACTCTTGCAAGGTCATGAAATTCGTCAACAACAACAGGATCGGCAATAAATGCACGTGCTCCCTCTATTGATTTCGCTATATCATTGGCAATCAATCCACCCAAATTGCTGGCATGTTGTCCGAGAATGCCCACTTTCAAATCGGCAATCATTGCTTCATTTACTTCATATACACCAGAAGGTATGGGCTTTACCAAACCACCTCTGCCAACTACGGTTTTAATGGATTCAATTTCAATATTTGCATTTAATATTTCCTGAAGTATAATATTCTTTCTGAATTCATATTGGTCGGTAATTTTTGCAAACGCTCCGATTTCTTCTGATGTATGCTTGATGTTTTTCAGAAATATTTGCTTACTGCCTTCAAATACAGCTATTTTTGTTGAAGTTGAACCTGGATTAATGGCTAGGATTCTGTTCATTGCTTTTATTATATATTTTAAAATTAAAAAGTCATGCTGAAATATAAACCTGAGAGTTAATAATCAGCATGACTATATTTTAATGCAAAATTATTTAGCAGTTAAAGCTGCTAATGCGATTGAATATAATTTAGTTAATTCACTATCACCTCTTGATGAAAGAATAGCAGGAACACGAGCTCCGGCCACAAATGCACCTAATTCGCCACCACAAAGTTTTGTATGTGTTTTATAGAAAACATTACCGGCTTCAATGCTTGGAAATAATAAGCAATCTGCATCACCAGCAACTTCACTTTTTAATTTTTTAATTTCTGCACTTTCTTTATCGATAGCACAATCCAATGATAAAGGACCGTCAATAATTGCATCTTTTATCTGTCCTCTATCACTCATTTTAGCTAAAATAGCTGCATCTACACAAGCAGGCATACTATATGACATTTGTTCGGTAGCAGCTATAACGGCAACTTTTGGTTTTGCAATACCCAATGCTTTGGCTGTGCTGATTAAATAGTTGCACATAGTAAGTTTTTGTTTGAAATCAGGAGCAGGAATAATAGCAACATCACTAACAACTAATAATTTATGGTAAGCAGGATTTTCCATTACCGAAATATGGGTAAGTATTGCACCTGGGTTCATTAATCCGGTTTCCTTGTTCAGAATGGCACGCATGTATTTATCAGTAGTAACAGTGCCTTTCATCAATAAATTTCCTTCGCCTTTATTGATTAAATTAACAGCCAGGTTAGTAGCTTTCATTTCGTCAGCTTCATGAACAATCTTGAATTTGTTAACATCAATATTTTCTTCTTTACAAATTCTATAAATTGTTTCCTGATCGCCAACTAAGGTAGCTTCAACAATACCGTGATCAATTGCTCCGCTTATGGCTCCAATGGTGTGTGAATCATTAGCAAAAGCTGCAACTAAACGTTTTTTTTCTTTACTCTTGAGAACCTCTAACATTTGGTTCAATTTCGTGATTGACATAATAATAAGATTATTTTGTGTGAAAGATAATTAGTTCTTTTTTTAGTTGCAAAAGTAGTAAGTTTTTTTGAGATAATCAATATAAGATACATAAAAAAAGCTCCTTAGAAACCTAAAGAGCTTTTTTGAAATAGGATAAGAATTATTTCTTTTTATTTGGAATATCCAAACCGTAGCCTTTCTTTTTGTCAACTATTCTAAGAACAATACTTAGTATAATTGCTGCTACGCCAAAACCTGCAAAGATAAATTCAGGCACGGTATAGTCGTATTTTGCACCTGCAACTCCAGCAGCTATTTGTTCAGAAACTCCAGGATTTGAAGCTGATAAAGCATAACCAATTAACATTGGTACTGCTAAAAGACCAATGTTCTGAATCCAGAAAATAGCACCATAAGCAGAACCTAAATATCTGTCTTCGATAATTTTAGGTAATGAAGGCCACATAGAAGCAGGTACTAATGAGAATGCAGTTCCCAAAATAACAATAGTTCCGATTGCGATAGGCACATTAAATATTTCGGCAGGTACTAATGCAAAGATTAAATGTGAGATGGTTAATAAAATTGCACCATAAAGCATTAATGTTGCACCTTTTCCTTTTATATCCAGAAAATAACCAATAAAAGGAGTTAGTACCATTGCACCAATTGGGAAATATGAGAAATAAGCTGCTGCTTCTTTCATTTCAATATTTAATTTTGATGCAAGCATATCTGTTGCAAACTTCTGGAAAGGGAAAATTGCAGAATAGAATAGAACACAAAGACCGGCTATTGCCAGGAAGCCTGGATTTGAAAAAATCTTGCCAATATCACTAAATTTAAATTCATCTTCAGGAGAAACTTCTAAACCTTCACCTGTTTGTTTGTCTAACTTTTTATCAAGGAAAGTGTAAACGAAGAAGGTGATAAATCCTATACATAAAAATGCAAGACCCATAAATACAGAATTAGAAGGTCCTCCGTTTTCTGCGAAAATTGGGGTTAAGCGGAAAACTGCAAAAACGCCTAAACGTGCTACTGCCATTTCCAAACCCATTGCCAAAGCCATTTCTTTTCCTCTAAACCATTTTACAATGGTTTTTGAAACTGTAATACCAGCCATTTCAACACCTACTCCAAATATTGAAAATCCAACAAAAGCAAGTTTTGCTGATGCAGGAATCCAGGTTAAAAATGAATTAAGCCAGGTTGCAAAAGCAGATAATGCAAAAGCATCTGTAAGTGCATAGAATTTTAATGCGGCTCCTAAAACCATCGTAATACCAGCAGTGATAAGTGTGAAACGAATTCCCATTTTATCCAGAATAATACCGGAAAAAATTAAAAAGAATGCAAAAACATTAAGGAAAAATTCTGAACCACCTAGCATACCAAATACTTCCGGCGTCCATTTGTAAATTCTTTCTAAGTCGGTTTGAAGTGGAGCAACCACATCTACAAAGAAATAAGCAAAAAACATGGTTGAGGAAATCAACGCCAATGCAATCCATCTTGCAGTTGTAGAATCTCGCAATGATGTTTTAATTTTTTCTGTCATTTTTTTAAAATTAGATTTATAAATTTTTTTAACACGCAAAGCTAAAACAATTTTCCGAAATTTGGTTTTTTTATTTAAAAATCTGTGTAATTTTATCGAAAAAATACAGATGACAATTATTGATTTTGATGATACTTATTTTATGCGTGAAGCATTAAAGGAAGCCAAACTTGCTTTTGAAGAGAATGAAGTGCCGATTGGGGCTGTTATTGTGGCTAATAAGAGGATTATCGCCAAAGGGCATAATCTTACTGAAACCCTGAATGATGTAACTGCTCATGCTGAAATGCAGGCTTTTACTGCTGCTGCTAATTCGTTGGGTGGAAAATACCTTAAAGATTGCACATTGTATGTTACCATTGAACCATGTATTATGTGTGCAGGTGCTTCTTACTGGACTCAAATAAGTAGAATTGTATTTGGTGCAACAGATGAAAAAAGAGGGTTCATGTTGCTTAAATCTAACATATTACATCCTAAAACCAGTATAACTGGAGGTATTATGGAAAAAGAATGTGCCGAGTTGATGAGTATCTTCTTTAAAAATAAAAGATAGTTTTTAAAACTGGTTTTCATACGATTATTCTAAAAAATAAAAAATAAAATGCAAATACGAAAAATTATCAGCTTATTACTTGTAATGCTATTGCCAATAATTTCATTTTCGCAAATATATACCATTGGACCCGTTTTAAGCTGGAACTTCAGCAGTGAACATTGTAAATTTAGTGGCGGATTTGAATTTGGTATTCATGCGTTACCAATTATTACGGAAAATAATAAAGAAGCTTTTTTAAGTCTGGAACTGGGTTTGGATTTTGAAAAAGCAAAATCCAGATTTTATACCGAGTTTAAATTAATTAAATACATTCCAGACATAAGAATTCCGGTACTATATGGTATATCGGCCGGACCGGTTATGGAATGGGGAAAAGATGGTAAAACTACGTTTGGTTTTCAATCTACAGCCTATACCTGGTGTATTGTTGGTGCAAATTTCAGATATCGAAGGATTAACGGGAAAAATTATTTTGGGCCGGGTATGTTTTTTAAAATTCCATTTACTTTTATGAAGTTTTCGTTGGGTTGATAAAAATAAGAGATATAAATTGTTCCTGAAACTTTTTTAAATGGTTTATAAATTACAAGTCGGAGGGTTATTATGTTAATAGAAATTATTTAAGTTTTATTTACCTCTTTTTTTTGTAGTTATATTATTCAAAAATGATTTATACTCTCTTTTCCCTCATTATCCATATAACAAAATATCAAGCAGTTATCATCAAAACCCCACCCAAAGTGATTAATATGCCATAATTGCTGCTAAACATGGCATAATTGCTGATAAGAATGCCATAATAAGTGTAAGGGAGGGCATATTTGTTACCTGGGATGGCATAATAAGTGTCAGGAATGGCATATTTGTTATCAAGGATGGCATAATTGCCACTTAGAATGGCATATTTATCACCAAGACCCCCCTTTTAACTCCAAGACCCCTCTCTTGAAGCTGAGACCCCCCTCTTAATTTGAAAATATTTACGAATAATAAATAATAAAATGGTTAACGTATGAAATGTTTTCAAAACCTTCATTATAAGCACAATCCTATTGGAATGCGAATGTGAGAAGCACTGAAAACCATTACTTTTTAATGGTTTCCTTTATGGTTGTGCTTGCCTTAGATACAGAATAGGCTGCAAAATAACCAATTGCCCCATTACTTACATTTCCTTTCACATTAGCAGGAGGACCACTGAATAACGGAGTTTGCGTTCTTAAAGCATCTTTATATTCTGAAACGAATTTAAAGAAATTTTTATCAATTCTCCATATTTCCAGTCTGATACTATCTCCAAGATATCCTCTTTCCCCTGATTTTTCATCTCTTAAATAGCCTACTCCAATTCCATTTGTATAATTACCATTGTATAATTTATCATCAACAACCAATGGTTCTGTAAGTGTATCTGTCATAAGAACATTGTTTTTGTAAATATGAAAAAGATAATAATCTTCAGTTGGCGGATCCTGTACAAAGCATTTAATTTCCCAAGCTTCAAAATCGGTATAATACTTTGTTGAAATAGAATCTATCTGATTTATAGGATAAATGGTTGATGTAGCATCATATTCTTCCATAATGCCATCATTATTAATATCAACATTTTTGATTAATAGCTTATAGGTACTTCCTATTTTGCCGAAAGTATTGAAAGGTGTTTCATAGATGCCTGGTTTAGTTGCATTTTCATTTAATGTAATGGTTGTATTACCATCACTTATTGTAATCAAGGCATTACTTACAGGTGGCGGTGCCTGATTGTAGAAATAGCTTGATGATTTGGTCAATCGGACTGTATGAATGGTTGTATCTGTTGAAAATCTGCCTTCTACCACTAAACGGGTATAGGTATCATCGAGTTCGATTTCCATTTTTTCGGTACAACTATAGGCAACTATTATTATTGCTGCAAAAAATATATAGGTAAGCTTTTTCATGATTTTTTAAAATTTAAAATTATAAGTAATAGCAGGGATAATACTGAATAAGTATGTTTTTTCAGCATAAGTTACCGAAGGATTATCTTTGTCCTGGACAAAGTTTATAGTCCATGCATTTTTGCGACCATAAGCATTATAGATAGAGAAATTCCATTCGTGATTCCATCTTTTGTTTGGTTTTTGCTTTCCTTTAAGAGTCAACGACAAATCTAACCGATGATAATCAGGCATCCGATAAGCATTTCTGTCGGAATAAATTGGAACTATTTTTCCGCCAACTTCAGCTCGTCCGGTTGGAAATGTTACGGGAGCTCCAGTATAATATATCCAGGTTGCCGACAGGCTGGTTCTTTTACTGAATTCGTAATTTGCAACAATTGCCAGATTATGAGGTTTATCATAGTAAGCTAAATATGTTTTTCCATTGTTGATGTCAGCAAAATTTCTATCCGTTTTAGATAATGTATAACTAATCCAGCCATTAAATTTACCCTCAGGAATTTTTACTAAAATTTCAAGTCCTTTTGAATTTGCATTACCAAACCTGAGTTCACCTTCCAGTTTTTCATTTAAAAGTAGCTCAGCATGATCCTTAAAATCAATTGAATTATACATCTTTTTATAATAAACCTCAACAGAAGTTTCTAAAAAATTACCCAAAAAATTTCGGAAATAACCCAAAGCAAACTGATCGCTACGTTGTGGTTTTACATTCGGACTGGAAGGAAACCAAACATCCAGAGGTGTACCTGAAGTTGAGTTTTGTGCAAGCTGAACATATTGATACGTACCTGAATAACTTGCCTTTACCGATGATTGGTCATTGATGGTATAGCTGATGCCAAAACGAGGTTCCAGACCCATATAGGTCTTATAAAAATCGCCCGATTCATAAACAGTTGAATCAATGGATTCGAAATTATTATTATAGCTGTAAATTGTAGCTGGTCCTACATTATTAAACATTGAAAAACGTAAGCCGTATTTTAAAGTAAGTTTCTGATTTATTTTCTGATCATTGCCCAGATACAACCCATTTTCAAGTGCATAGGAAGAAGGAACTTTAAATTCAGTAAAAATACTTTGAGTACCGGTTCCTCTTGCACCTCCTGGTTCAAAAATATGATAAATACTACTGATTCCGAATTTTACAGTATTATTTGGATTTGCATATAAGGTAAAATCGCTTTTAAAACCATAATCGCGCATTCTCGATTTCCAATCAAAAGAATAAGCTTCACCTTCAGGTGTACCTAAATAATAATCATATTTACTATATACAAACATAAAGTTTGAAAATATTTTTTTAGAAAACAAGTGATTCCATCTAAAAGTAAAAGTCTGATTTCCGGAGGTTAACTTTGAAAAATTATTTATAAATACATCCCTGCCAAAATAACCTGATAGATAAATCCGGTTGTTTTCGTTTATTGTATGAGAAACTTTCGCATTAAAATCATAAAAGTACAACGTATTGTTTCTAACCTTTTCATCAGAAGATAATGGCAAAAATAAATCGAAGTAAGTTCTTCTGCCGGCAAGAATAAATGATGTTTTATCTTTAAGGATTGGACCTTCAACGGTTAGTCGGCTCGAAATACTTCCAATGCCACCAGTAGCTTCAAATCGTTTTTGATTTCCGTCGTTCATTCTCACATCCAAAACAGAAGATAATCTGCCACCATAATTCATTGGAATATCACCTTTATAGATTTTTACATCCTTGATGGCATCATTGTTAAAAACTGAGAAGAAGCCAAGTAAGTGTGATGCATTGTAAACGGTAGCTTCGTCGAGTAAAATCAGATTCTGATCTGGACTTCCACCTCTTACACTGAAACCTGAAGCTCCTTCGCTGGTGGTTTGTACGCCAGGCAATAGTTGCAATGCTTTTATAATATCAACCTCGCCCATAAATGCAGGAATTTTCCTGATGGTTTTTGCATCAAGTTTTGCTACACTCATTTCGTTTCTGGTAATATTTTCATTCGTCCTTTTTTCGGTAATTACCACTTCTTTTAATTCTTTTTGCAGTGGATCCAATTCAATATTAATTGTCATATTTGATTTTAGCTGAATAATCCTTTCAATGGGTTTGTAGCCAATATATGAATAAACTAACGTATAATTACCTTGTTGTAGGCTGATGGAATAAAATCCATATAAATTGGAAGCAGCTCCTGTTTTTAGTTCTTTAATATAAATAGTTGCTCCAAGTAGTTGCTCCCCATTGCTGGCATCTTTAATGCTTCCGCTTATTATGAGTTTCTTTTCTGCTCCTTCTATCGGATTTGATGCATATAATATTGGTATGCAGCAAATCACAAGCAGAATAGTTATTATTATTCTGAAATACTTCATCTGGTATTTTTTAAATTATTTGTGAAAATGTAATAATCAATGCATTACCAATACATAAATTATTTATTACTTATCGGGACTTCTAAAAATTGCTTTTTCTTCGTTGAACTTCATTTTAACCTCCTCCCGATGAATCGTGACTGTGGTTTTAAAATCTTGTTCGCCTAAAACAATCTAATTTTTATAACCCCATTTATGAATATTACTTATTTTATTTATCTTCCAAAACCGCCAAACAAGAAGCTTATACTTAGTTGTGGTGAGTTGTAATCGGATGAATTATAATATTTAACGACTTCTTTTGAGGCATTTATATAAGTTTTGTCAACACCGCTCACCAATTGATAACCAGCTCCAATATTGATTTTAAACCAACGGTTAATATTCATTTCCATCTCTACCTGAGGAATAAATACAAATACACCATCTATTCCTATGCCTTTATGGTCAGTCATATCATAGTCGGCATCCATCAAATTGATAGCACCTCCTCCAATTTTTGCACTTACTCCCCAATGAACAGCCGCTTTTCTATTGTTAATATATCCTAACCACAATCCGCCATGACCAAAATTAGTCCTTAATGTTGGATAACTAACAGCAGTTCCGTTCGTTTGAAATACCTTCAGGTTTTCAACATTATGCACTGTTGCCATTCCCATTCCGTAACCTCCAAAAAAGAAAGTTTGGTTTATTAATACCGCTCCACCTCCACCTGATGAAACGGCAAAATCTCCACCTTTCGACCAAAATTGTACGATTGGTGCTCCAAATCCTGTAACTGAAGTTTTTCCATTATTGCCAAACAAATATTGCGTTGGCTTATTATCCTGTGCATTAGCATAATTTGCAAGCACTAAACTTATTATGACTAAAAAACTTGTTGTCTTCATTTTTTCATTTTTATAGTAAACAATTTAAACAGTAAAAATATTGTACAAAAGTATAAGATAATGAATTGACAGTAAAAATTTTTTAGATGAATGACAGAAAACAAAGATTAAAAGTGAATTTTATATGGTTAAAGTTGAGATTCATAAATTCATTTTTTATTGGATATTTGAAATTTTTTATTGCTCAGTTAATTAATCATTACATTTCCAAACAACAAAAGCTAACTTAATTGTAATCTAATATTTGCTCGTTTTTATTCCATGAACAAAAAACATATTTTATTGTTTCTTCACAAAAATACTTTTGCTAAAAGATATTTTTTATTTTTGCAATTCAATTCAGATATTCTTTTCTAAAAAAGGGTTCTAATAATTAGATTTTTTGAGGCGAACAAGATTTTTAAAACCACAGTTTACTAATGTAAATGAGGAATTTAAAAATTGAAGTTCAACGAAGAAAAAGCAATTTTTAGAATTCCCGTAAAGGGTATTTGATTATAAAGAAGTGGGGAGAGAACAGGCTCTTTGATCCTCTGGCAACCTTCCAATAAAAGGAAAAGGTGCCAAAACCTGCCCGTAAGGGAGTTATAATTAAAATACGTCAATAATGAACAATAGTTTTTACAAAAATTCTGTTTATTTATCAGTAAAAATTGATTTTTTAATTATTCCTGCCTGATGGAATTATTCAAAATCAATAAATAAAAAAATGGGAAAAGAATTGAAAATCAAAGAACAACTTAAGAATCGGATTTTGGTCCTCGATGGTGCCATGGGCACTATGATTCAGCAATATCATCTGAATGAAGAAGATTATAAAGGTGAACGTTTTGCCAATCATCCCATTTTATTGAAAGGTTGCAATGATTTATTGTGCATAACACAAGCAAATATTATCAGAGAAATTCATGCAAAATACCTGGAAGCCGGTGCAGATATTATAGAAACCAATACCTTTAATGCACAAAAAATTTCGATGGCCGATTATGGTTTGAATGAACATATAATTGAAATAAACAGGGAAGCAGCAATAATTGCCCGAACCATTGCCGATGAATTTACAGCAAAGAATCCCGACAAACCTCGTTTTGTTGCCGGAGCTATTGGTCCTACAGGAAAAACTGCTTCCATGTCGCCCGATGTTAACGATCCTTCTTTTCGTGCTGTTTCATTTGATGAATTGGTTGACGCTTATTATGAACATGTTTTGGGATTAAAACAAGGTAATGTTGATGTACTTCTGGTTGAAACCATTTTCGATACTTTGAATGCCAAAGCGGCATTATTTGCAATTGAAAAGGTTTATAAAGAAACACATACCAGGATTCCGGTAATAGTTTCAGGAACAATTACCGATAAAAGCGGAAGAACACTTTCCGGACAAACACTTGAGGCTTTTATAAATTCATTATCTCATATAGATTTACTTAGCATTGGTTTGAATTGTGCATTGGGAGCAAGCGAAATGCGTCCATATATTGAAGAAATTTCAACGAAAACTCATTTTCATGTACATGCATATCCAAATGCCGGCTTGCCGAACCAGTTTGGTGAATATGATGAAACACCTGAAGAAATGGCCACTCATATAAGGGATTATATCGAAAATGGATTTGTAAATATTGTTGGTGGTTGCTGTGGAACTACTCCGGAACATATTCGATTATTTTCTGAAATTGCTTCAGAATTTAAACCCCATGTATTAAATGAACCAAACAATAAAACCAGATTAAG
>CAIZXK010000248.1 GCA_903936865.1 uncultured Bacteroidales bacterium
ATTTATTATAAAGTTTTAATAATCAATATCAAATGATAAATAAAGAAAGTTTTTTATACGGTACCCGTCCAGTAATTGAAGCAATAAAAGCAGAAAAAGAAATTGACAAGGTATTTGTTCAAAAAGGATTACAGGGTGAAGTATATCAGGAATTAATGGATTTGATTAAAGAACATGATGTTCCATATCAATATGTTCCAATTGAAAAGCTTAATAAACTCACCATGAAAAACCATCAGGGAGTGGCTTGTTTTGTATCCATAATTTCATATACACCTATCGAAAACCTGATTCCGATGATTTACGAAAAAGGAGAAACTCCTTTGGTATTAATTCTAGACAGAATAACTGATGTACGTAATTTTGGAGCCATTGCCCGAACTGCAGAATGTGCAGGAGTAGATGCAATTATCATCCCTTCACGCGGTGGTGCCCAGATAAATTCAGATGCATTAAAAACCTCTGCCGGAGCTTTGCATAACATTCCGGTTTGCCGTAGCGAAAATTTAAAAACAACGATAGATTATCTGAAAAAGAGTGGATTACAGATAATTGCAGCTACCGAAAAAGCTGGAGATTATCATTTTAAAATAGATTATACTCCACCAACAGCCATCATAATGGGTTCTGAGGAGGATGGTATTTCTCCAGAATATTTAAGAATGGCAGATTACAAGGTTTCTATACCAATATTAGGTCAAATAGAATCGTTGAATGTTTCTGTAGCTTGTGGTGTATTGATTTATGAAGCTTTAAAACAACGATTTACTGCTGAATAAGCATTTTAAAAAGTAATTGAATAACTTTTAAAAGCTATTCAATATCCTGATTCTCATACAAAAAATGCATAAAATAAAATTTGATTTTCTTATCATTTTTTAATTTATGCTTTTTTTATGCTTATATTATAGCTGAAAATTATAATGTATTATACGGGACTTCTAAAAATTGCTTTTTCTTCGTTGAACTTCAATTTTAAAGTCCTCATTTACAATAGTAAACTGCGGTTTTAAAATCTTGTTCGCCTCGAAAAATCTAATTTTTAGAATCCCTTTATAATCATAGTAAGTTTAAAATTAGTTGAATAGTTTTAAAAAAAGTAAGCAAGTATTATTTTTTCTCCTTGCTTCGGTATTATTAATCAATGTATTTTTATATTTTTGCATTAAAAAAACCATGCAACTATTTAATAAGGCAAAAGCCATTATTGCAATAATATTCTTAATTGTAATAAATTTTACAACTTCATTAGCACAGAACAATGAACAGTTTATGATGGGAAACTGGCTTGGAGATATTGAATTTCAAGGCAGAAAGCTTCCATTGGTCATACGTGTAATTTCTATTGAAAAAGATTCATTTGTAGCTTTTATGGATAGCCCCGATCAAGGAGCAAAAGATATTAAAGTAACTAAATTACTCTTGCGAAACGATTCGGCTATTATAAGAATCAAATCATTGGGTGCATCTATCTCTGGTTTAATGAGTGTTAAGGATTCCGCTATAATTGGTGTTTTCCGACAAAGCATTTTCAATTGTCCCATTACGCTTAAGAAAACAGATAAGCTTCCATCAATTAATCGTCCGCAGGAACCCAAGCCACCTTTCCCATATCAAATTACAGAAGTTATGTTTGGAAATGAAGTTGATAATATTGAATTATCGGGTACATTAACAGTTCCGTCGGGCAATGGAAAATATCCGGTAGTTGTTATGGTTTCGGGTTCTGGACCACAAAACCGCGATGAAGAAATATTGGGACATAAATTATTCTGGGTTATTGCCGACTACCTTTCACGCCATGGAATTGCAGTTTTAAGATACGATGACAGGGGAGTGGGCAAATCGAAAGGAAATTTTAATGAGGCAACAACCTTAAATTTTTCTTATGATGCAGAAGCTGCCGTTACTTATCTTAAAACCTTACCAACTATTGATACCAATAAGATTGGAATTATCGGACATAGTGAAGGTGGAATGATTGCTCCGATGGTTGCATCAAGAAATAAAACTGTAAATTTCATTGTTTTAATGGCTGGCCCGGGTTTAACAGGAGAAGAAATACTTCTGAGACAATCCATTTTGATTGCACAGGCTGAAGGTGTTAAAGAAAAGGAAATAAATAAAGCGAATAAACTGAACAAGGCAATTTATGAAATTGTAAATCGTGAACCTGATAATACCAAAGCTGCTTCCGAAATGCGTAAGGTTTATAAGAAATCAATAAAAAGATTATCGAAAGAAGAAAAACAGTTGGCCGAAGGACAAACCAATGTTATGATACAACAGGTTACTTCTACCTGGTTTCGCTATTTCCTCAAGTTTAACCCCAAGGATTATTTAACGAAAACACATTGTGCTGTTTTGGCATTAAATGGAGCAAAAGATTTGCAGGTGCCTGCCGATGAGGATTTAAATGCAATCGAAGAATATTTGAAATTGGCTCAAAATAAGAATTATACCATTAAAAAATTTGAAAATCTTAATCATCTGTTTCAAACCTGCCAAACAGGTGCATTGAGTGAATATTCTAAAATTGAAGAAACCATTTCACCAGAGGTTTTATCATTTATGAAAGATTGGATACTAAAGGTTGTTAAATAATAATGTTTTGAAGTTGATTGTGAATGATTATATCAAGAAATTCAGCTTTTTATCACAATATAATTTGTAAAGCGATACATTCGCATTATTTTCTTTGAAATAATTAATAAAAATTTGATATTTAGAACATTTAATTTAATACTTTTGTTTCTTAAAAATTAAACACTATGGATTTTATAATTTATTTTATTATTGGCATAATTGCTGTTTTAGCAGTTACAATTATTGGATTATACAATAATTTGATTTCCAAAAGAAATGAAGTTAAAAACGCCTTTGGATCAATTGATGCAATGCTTAAAAAACGTTATGACCTTATTCCGAATCTGGTAGAAACGGTAAAAGCTTACATGAAGCATGAAGAGAACATTATACTGGAAGTTACCAGATTAAGGACACAGTTAAATGAACAGACTAATCAGAATGATAAACTGGAAACCGACCAGAAGATTTCGAAAAATGTAAATGGATTGCTGATGGCAGTAGAAAATTATCCAACACTTAAGGCGAGTGATAATTTTATGCAGCTTCAGGATTCATGGAACGAATCGGAAGAACAAATTGCGGCTTCCCGAAGGTTTTATAATTCGGCTATTACAATCTATAACAATGCGGTTCAAACTTTTCCTTCTAATTTGATAGCCAATTATTTTAATTTTTCAGAAGAATGTATTCCAACTATTCCAGAGGCTGAACGCGTAAATTTAAATGCAAAGCAATTGTTCAATAATTAGCATTTAAATGAAGACCAAAGAAGAAATCAGAACATTTTTCGATAATGAATTATTGGCAGACTTAACAGACTTTGATACAAGAAAGAAAAAAGCTTTCAATAGCGTACTTATTTATAGAATTATCAGCATAATTGGTCTCTTAGGTTTGTATTTTGCATATAAATATCCTGTCTTTTTAGTTCCGATTTCAATGCTTGCCCTTTTGATTTATATCAAATTTCATTTGTATGCTAAAGTTAAATATACTACTGAAATCATAAAGATATACAGTGAGTATAAAGGAAATATAGTAACCAGTGCACTTGATGAAATATTTGAAAATGTCAATTATGTTCCCTATCAGCATATTTCGATAAGTGCCATTAAGGAAAGCAATATTTTTGGTGAATTTTTTAATTTTGATGAAGGGGAAGATTATTTTAAATGTGAAATCAAGGATGTTGTCTTTCAGTTTTCAGAAATTTCACTTTCGGGAGATATTGCTATTCTGCTCCCTGACTATTATAAAGGAATATTTGGTGTTTCGGAGTTTAATAAGAATTTCAATACCCAGACTTTGATTATTCCCAAAAGCAAAATTCCATTGTATAAAAACAAATATCAAAGAATTGCAGGCATTAAAGGATTTAAAAAGATACATCTCGAAGATCCGCTTTTCAATAAGGAGTTTGTGGTTTTTGGACAGGATCAGGTTGAATCAAGATATCTGCTGACTCCTTCATTAATAAGCAATATTCTTAAATTTAAAAAGAGTTTACAGTCAAGAATAGTTTTTTCTTTTGCCGAAGAACGTCTTAATCTTTTTATTATAAATTCAAAGGATTTGTTTGAACCACCCAAAAGAAAATCTTATACCGACTTCGAACATTTTTATAAAAACCTGAATTATTTTATACTATTTGCCGGTATTGTTGAAGAGCTTAAACTTAATGTAAAAATTTGGGGAAAGA
>CAIZXK010000249.1 GCA_903936865.1 uncultured Bacteroidales bacterium
AGATATAAACAGCGATAAATTAATCCGTATTCAGTACTCGGCAAAATATGCCAGTATTGCCAATGGCTGGAAAAAATGGATAGGAGAAAATCGTGGAATAAATCGCATGCAGGCAATTGCAAAAAAACAGAATCTGGAAAAGGAATTTGATAACTGGGTGCAAAAAGATGAAAACCGAATAAAAGAATACGGTGGATTGATAAAGGATTTTGAAAACACCTACAATGACTTAAAACCCTATACGATGGCTTCTGTTTATTTTTCAGAAGCCGGACTTGCCCCCGAAATAATCCGTTTTGCCTGGGGTTTCAAGAAGTTGGTTGATCAAAGTAAAGACAGCAAAATAAAACCCGAAGATTTCCAGAAAACATTGGATCAATACCAAAAAGGCTTAATCGGTTATTTTAAAAATTACAATGTAAATACGGATAAGAAAATATTTGCTGAGTTGATGAAAATCTATTTCCAGGATTGTGACTTAGCTTTCCAACCCAAAGCATTTGAAGCCATTAAGAATAAATACAAAGGCGATTTCAGCAAATTTGCTGATGATATTTACAGCAAATCCTTTATGTCAACCATTGAGAAATCTACTGAATTCCTGAATAAATACAAAACTGGAAGTTATAAAAAACTGGAAAAAGATCCGGCTTATATTCTGGCTACCAGCATTTACAATAATTATATCGATAATATTCAGGGAAAACTGCTTGGTTTATCAGACAAAACAGATAGCTTGTATCGTGTTTATGTAAAAGCAATGATGGAAATGCAACCCGACAAAAGATTTTATCCCGATGCTAATTCCACATTGCGTGTAACTTATGGAAAAGTAAATGATTATTACCCACGCGATGCGGTTCATTATACACATTACACAACCATTGAAGGTATTATGCAGAAAGAAGATCCTGCTATTTATGATTATGTGGTTGAACCAAAATTAAAAGCACTCTATAAAACAAAGGATTATGGACGTTATGCCAATAAATCGGGTGAAATGCCGGTAGCTTTTATTGGAACCAACCATACTACGGGTGGAAATTCGGGTAGTCCGGTTTTAAATGCTTACGGACAGCTGATTGGGTTAAATTTCGACCGTAACTGGGAAGGTACAATGAGTGACGTTATTTACGATCCCGATCAATGCAGGAATATAACACTTGATATCCGTTACTGTCTGTTTATCATCGATAAATATGCCGGTGCCGATAACCTGATTAAGGAAATGACCATTAAGGAATAAGTGTTTGTTAACGTTGACAAAGTAGATTTGCTTTCTTTTAATTATTTTATAAAATTTGCGTAACTTGTACTGAGCGAAGTCGAAGTATTCGTTTAATTCGCGGGCAATAAATTTTTTATTTGCGGATTTAAGGTATTTTATGAATTCGTGAAATTTGTGTAATTCGTGGCGACTAAAATAAAATCTGCGGAAATAAGAATTGATAAATGCTACTGAATTCTTTTAAGTCCGGCTTTGGCTTTGGTATGCAAACTGTTTTTGTACTCTTTCGGATCCATATACAGGCATCGGTTATAATACAGGCGGGCTTTATTGTTTTCGTTACGGCTTTCGTAAATCAAACCCAGTTGTAAGGCGGCATTTGCCGAAAAATACCAGGGTTGTTTATCACCGGTTCTGATGGTAGTTTCATAATACGGAATGGCATTGTCGGGTTTTCCCCATTCATGATAGATTCTGGCAAATCGATACAGATACTCCAGGCTATCCTTCGCATTCTTTAATCCTAAGTTTTCAGCATTCAGCACATTTACAGCTTGCTGAAAATATCCACCATCACACAACACCCTGGCTTTTAGCAAGCGATAATTCGGAATTTCGTTTTTCCCGGCTTCATATCCAGCCTGCTTATCTGTTTCGGAAAGCGAAGAACCTAAGGTTTTTGCCTTTCGCATGTTTTCAAAATATTTTGCAACCTCATTATTCAATAAATAGTACCAGGCTTTTTGCTGATAAGCCGTTTTTATATAATGCTCTCCTTTATACTTGCTTAAATAATCAGAAAAATAATCAATCGCATCCTTATCAAGTCGGTTTTGTTTGGTACGTCCTGTCAGATAGTCGATAAATCCAAAATATGCATACTCCTTTCCTCTCGGGAAATCCTCAAGCGTCTTAATGGCATCATCGTTTCTGCCAAAATAAATTTCGTAGCGGGCTTTAGCATACAGCAAAACTGCATTTGTTTTAAATTCGGCAATAAGCTGAGGATGATTAAAATACTTTTTCAGGAATACAGCTTTTTGTTTATCTCCCTGCAAATTAATTTCGATAAAGGTCAGTAGAAATAAGGATTCCGATTTTATGTAGCCAATACTTGCCTCATTCATTGCCTTATCGGTAAGTAAGGTCAATTCAGCTATTCCCTGATCAAAACTGCCTTTAAAAGCAATGGTCTGAACAATTTTTTTATAATTCTCGGGAACAACATCTATTAATGCCCTCATTAGACCCAAAAGCTTGTAGTTGGGAGCAAAGGAAGGAAATTTAGATTGATTTCTTTCAATGATTTCATACGATTTTTTCAGTTCCATGGCCGCTTTTATTCCATCAAACACATTGCTCAAATCCTTTATAAAAATGAGGCGGGCAACTGCCCATTGAAAATAAGCATCTGCCAGGCAATAATTGTAATAAGGCGATGATTTGTCGCCATCTTCGAGCATCG
>CAIZXK010000250.1 GCA_903936865.1 uncultured Bacteroidales bacterium
TCGGACACTAGTGATAAATTATACTTTTTCTAAGCCCTGTCGTAAATCTTCAATAATATCAGCTGCATCTTCAATACCAACTGCAAATCTTATTAAATCATCAGTAATACCAGCTTTAATTTTACCTTCTTTACTAACTTTTGAATGCGTCATTGAAGCTGGATGCTGAATTAATGTTTCAACTCCACCCAATGATACAGCTAATAATGCTAAATGAACATTGTCCATAAGTTTTTTAGCTCCTTCAAATCCGTTTTTCAATCCAAAACTAATCATGGAACCATTTCCACTCATCTGGCGTTTTCCTAATTCATATTGAGGATGAGATTTTAATCCAGGATATTTAATCCAGGCTACTTTTGGATGGCTTTCTAAGAATGAAGCTATTTTTTCAGCATTTTCATTTGCTCTGTCAATACGGATACTTAATGTTTTAACACCTCTTAATACCATATAAGCCTGATGAGGATCCATATTGCAACCCATACTTATCATCATTCCACGAAGTTTTTTATAAACACTTTCTTCCTTGGCAATAACTATACCAGCAACAATATCAGCATGTCCATTAATAAACTTGGTCATGGAATGAAAAACGATATCAGCACCCAAATCTAATGGATTTTGTAAATATGGACTGCAAAATGTATTGTCAACAACAAGTAAAGCACCATGTTTGTGAGCTATTTCAGCACAAGCTGCAATATCGGTAATATCCATGGTAGGATTTGCCGGTGTTTCAATAAACAATACTTTAGTATTTGGTTTAAATGATTTTTCTATCAACGAAGCATCGGTAGTATTAATATAACTACTTTCAACACCATATTTGGGATAATGGTTTTCCATAATAGCTCTTGAAGGACCATAAACCGCATCTGTGCTAACGATATGATCTCCTGATGCCAGCAAGGTCTGATATATTACATTTACGGCAGCCATACCTGAACCAACTGCTATTCCTCCAAACCCATTTTCCAGAACGGCAATCTGACGTTCCAATGCGTCAATTGTAGGGTTCCCAATACGGGTATATATATATCCATTACTTTCACCTGCAAAACATTTTGCACCTTCATCGGCACTCGAAAATGCAAATGTTGAAGTTTGATAAATTGGTACTGTTGCTGAGCCAAATTGGTCTTCAATTTCGCCGGCATGAATTAATTTGGTACTAAAACCTGATTTTTCGATATTCATTTTGTTTGATTTAAGTTTGTTAACTCATTATTGTTATAAGTAGTGCAGTTATTACACTTTTTATGATTTTCTATTCCTTCTATTAGTTTAAAACATTTCTTACATTTATACCAGTCTTTTTCAAATTCAACGTTTCCACCTTCAATTTCAATAGAAAGGCACTCAACTAATGCTTTGGTTACTTTCTTTAGCGCATTATTATATACCCTTGTAAAAGTGGGACGCGAAACCTCCATCTTTTCAGCAGCAATTTCCTGGGATAAATTTTGGTAATTAACTAGTTTTAAACTTTCGTATTCATCATATTGCAGATTTATGCTTCCGGTTTCGCAAAAAGGCATCCCAAATGGTTTAAAGCCATTCATCATAGGAGGATTACAGATTTTACGATTCTTAAACGGACGCGACATTACTATTTTTTTGCAAAAGTAATAAACCTACGTTCATAATGCAAATTTTTATTTATATTTTGTGAAATGAATAAATTAATCAGAAAATATTCGATTTACTATTTTACCATCTTAAGAAATAATATGAAATATTAACAACAATTCCACCCGATATTTTCTGAATTCGTGGAAAGAAATAGCTTTTTGCCTCTATTCCAATTTCAAAATCTTTTGATAATGAGTGAGAATATCCAATTCCAAGATTGTAACAATAATACCAGTCATTTACAACAACTTTTTCCTGAAAAGCTTCAAGTCTGGATGTTAAATAGCTAATTCCAATCCCTGAATAAATGTCTAATTTAGAAATTTTCATATTAAAAACCAATAATATCGGTATAGCATTTAGTCTTGCTTTAAAAATTGTATTTCCAAAAGATGTAGAAACCAGATCTGAATCTTGTTTAGAAATGGTAAGATAAGCAGATTCCATACCAATATTTAATAAATGATTAGGTTTCCACAATACTCTCAAAGTAGGTGAATAATATAAACTATTAAGATGACTGATTTCATTATCAAAATTTGCAATCAGTCCATTTCCAATAGTTATATTTAGAGCAAAATTTGTGTTTTTAATTTTTTCATTCTGAGATATCACGTTTACTATCAATCCAAAATTAAAAAAAATAAGCAATAAGACTTTTTTATTCAGATGTATAATATTCATAAGCAACAATACTTGGATAATTTGTAACCATACCATCAAATTCACTTTTCTTAACAAAAGTTCTAACTAATTCTGTGGCATCCAATGTCCATACGAAACATCTGAATCCATTGTCGTGCATAACTTTAACTCTTTCATCAAGAAGACCGAGCGACCAACGTGGTGTCCAGATTTTTGATTTTGATTGAAGTACATAAGTTTCATCCATTTCGCAAATAGATGGATAGTTTTGAAAATTTGGATAATTAATATATTCATTTAAAATAACATCGTTAGGAATACCAATTAATATTTCGAGTTTTCTTCCATTTTGTATAGCCAAATTTTGATATTTGGTTTGTAAATCAACTAACTTTTGCATTATTCCTGAAGCTTTTATATCAAGCCACACTAATGTAAGATTTGTTTTATAAACAACTGTATTTAATGCTTCATCAAGGGTTGGTATTCTTTCGCCGTCCTTTAAGGTGCAAAAAGATCGAAGCTGAGCAAAGCTATAATCAGAAATTTTACCTATAAAAAAATCTTCATTAATAAGTCTTTTACTCATATACTCATCATGAAATAAAACGGGTACTCCATCTTTAGTAGCCTGAACATCAATTTCTATAGCATTAGCTCCCAGCCTTTCAGCATATTGAATAACACCTAATGAATTTTCTGATGATGGAAGTTTGTCACTATTTCTTCCGCCACCTCTATGGGCAATAATCCAATAATTGTCTAAAGATTTGGTAATTGGTTTAGTATATGTTATATCAAATAGTTTGTTTGGGTATTCATTTTCAACTCCATAAGTTGAATTTATTATAATTTTAGATGGAGTTACTCCTTTAATAATTTCTTTTGCTCCATTTTCTGGTTTAATTACCATAGTAACAAGACCAGTTTCTGAATTGGATGCAAATCGCCAATATCCTTCAAAAACAATACTTGAATCTTTATAACCTGCCTGAAGTACAATGTAAGATTCATTTTTCATTGAAAATGCCGAAATATATTTTCCACTTGATTTTATTACAACTTTGCTCCCAAATAATAAATTATTTAATGTATAAATTCCTTCAATTTTTGCTGTCATCGAATCAGTTAAACTTATAGTATTTACCAATAATCCTAAATTTTCATTAGATGGAATTTCAAGTTTTGGATAATCTTTATAACATGATGACAGTAGTATTGTAATAAGAATATAAAAACTGATTTTAAGTGCTTTTTTCATAAATTAGATTTAGAAGATGAAAGAGAATGTATATTCGGGGTATAAAAGATATTCATCTATAGCTGTGTATGTTAACCATGCTTGATAATAAAATTTTGCATAGTTAAGTTTAACCCCGATTGCCACCCAATTATTATTCCATAAGGGTTGTTCAATTATAAACTGGAAGGAATAAGCTGAATTTGGTTGAGAACTTCTGCCTAGAATTGCATCTTCCGAATATGTTCTCATCGTACTGAATTGGTTTTCCAGTTTGCAGCTTAAGTAAAAATTATTAAATTTATAACCACCAATAATATATGGATTTAAAATAAATCCATTAGCGTTAAGTCTTATAACTTCCTGATACAAATGACCAAACCAAAATGATGTATTTACGCCTAACCCTAAAATAGCTCTTTTTTCAATTACATTCTTTTGAAATGCGATTGAAATCATATTTGAAATATAATTTGTATTAAGTTTAGCAAGTAGCGAAATCTTTTTTGGTAATCCAATTTTGAAATCTGCATTTATCACAGGTAATGTATTGATTTCCTCTTCAGTAATCTCTAAAGGGACTCTGGTAATACTTAATCCGGTACTAATTTTATAATCCCATTTTGAAAAACTATTTGGATAAAAAATAATATCATTTTTAAGCTTAATCTCCTGAGAAATAACAGAAAAACTAAAAAACATAAATATTAAAAGTAAATTTATTTTCATTACATGTTTTTTGATTTTAAGTAATTGATTTTCAAAATTAGTAATTTAATTGGTATAATACTAAAACAATTCTGTTTTTTTAAATAAAAAAAGCTGTTTCTTAATTGAAACAGCTTTTTACAATTACAAATTGATTACTTATTGTACATAAGTATATCCTTTAATTTCAGTTGGCCCAAATGTTGGTGCAATTGAGTTTGCTACCATCATATCCCATATCATTCCATTTGTACCGTACATTATTGTTTTTGCATCATAACCTAATAAGCGTAGATAAGCAACAAGATATGCACTGGTTTGTCCTGTATAACAATATACTGCAACAGGTTTATTCGTAGGAAGTGTTTTAAGATCTGCGGCTAGTTTAATAGAAGCTTTTGGAGTATATTGTATTGCACCTGGAATATGTCCAATTAAATATTGATTTTCTGGCCAATAATTTACAATGTAATAATTACTTAAAGCACCAAAAACCGTTGCATTAGTTACTGTTGCTGGTGTAAAGCCTTCTACTAATAATGCATTAACTCTGGCTTCTAATATTTCCTGTCCGGTTGTTTTTCCAGTAGTAAGTGTAGGTAAGCTTCCAATCGCAGCTTTAGCAGATGCAGTTGTTGTAAATTGAGTTGCATACATATTTGAAACAGCTGTATTCCATTTTCCAGCAAAGTCAGCATGCCATGACGACATTCCCCATTTCAGGGAATATACTTTATTGTAACCCAATAAACGAAGTAAACTTGCACCGTATCCAGCAGTTTGTCCTGTATAACAAGCAATCACTACCTTTGTATAGTTTGTTAAATCAACACTTTTAATATGCGTTAAAAGGTTTGCAAATGTTACATTAACAGCATTTTGTATATGACCAGTTGCAAAATCAGCTGCTGTTCTGATATCTATAATATATACCTGGTTAGTTTGGGTTAATGTATAAACATCTGTAGCTGCAATAACTGTAGGCATATCTGTATTAACAAAATCTTTTCCCAAAGGAGAATTTGCAGATTCCAGATAAGTTGCTAAAACTTCAGATTCATTTACAACTACTGGTGGAATAACTTGTGTATCATCATCTTTACATCCAGTAAATATGAACATTGCAAATAAGATGCCTAGCATCAGTGAATTTAATTTTTTCATGTTAATTTTTTTTAATTTGTTGATTTATTTATTTATTATTATTTGATTATTTGTTTTTTGTAAACCAGGATGAAGGAAGATTGCCATCACAGGTTATACCTGAATTAGCATTTAGTTCCCAAGGTAACAAGTCGCTGTTAAACAGATAAAGCTCTTTATTTATTAATGTTCCATTATCATTTCTGATATGACATTTGGAGTAGCAAGCACCACTTCCGACTTGAGTACGTGATGTAAATTTGAGTATATTATGTGGTGATGTATAATTATAAGTTGGTAATGCATCAAAATTTGTATAATTTGCAACACCATATACTATCCAATTGTCTGGAGCAGCTAATGTTCTTCTGACAAGTGTAAGATTAAAACCAGTTTTAATCGTTGGTATTGGATTTTTTGCTATTTTAAAACCTTGATATGAAGGAACTCTTGCACCATCTCCATGAATATGGCAGCTTCCACAATTATTATAATCCTGTGAATGGCATACCTGACAGTTAAAATCTTCAAAATGTTGAGTATGATATTGATTGGAAGTTTGAGAAGTTGTATGGCATATTTTACATTTTGGAAGTTTAGTGTATGCGTAGCGCTGTTCAACAGCTATACCATCTCCATGTAATTCGTCTGATCTGTGACATGTTGTGCATTTATATGAATACTTAGTTAAATGTACATCTGGTTGAGTTCCCGATGCTACACCAAGATAAGCGTGTCCACCACGAGAAACATGACAGGTTACACAAACAGTTATCATATCAGGTGTTTTTTTAAACATATGTCCCTGAGCTAATCCACCACCACCGATTGGTGGTCTTACAATATGACAGTTACCGCATGTTCCATGACAAGTTGCACAATTCTTGTTATAACCTTCTATCTTATGTGCTGGTAATTGATCAAAATCCTGACTGCTTGAAAATCCACTTCTTATGGCTACTTTTCTTTTTTGTCCGGTACCATTATGGATACTGGTTTTAAAATTATTTGTAATTGCTTGATGACATGATCCGCATTTATTAACATAATCAACGGAAGGATGTCGAAGAAAATTACCTGAATGTGCAAGGTTTTTATCAGATGTACCATCCACTCCATTATGACAACCTACACATCCGATGGAATAATGTGAAGTTTTTTTATATTCTTTAAATCCATCTCCACCCATATAAACTCGGTCATAAGGTTCGTAATGAGGAGCATCTCCACCACAGCCGCCAGCTGGTGCACCTGTATCGGGTGTGTAAACAGCTTGCAGATGCGCATAATTTGTATGACACGATTCACAGGAAGCAAAATTTGGATTTGAAGGATCTGGATTTTCTTCTTCAACATCTTTTGAACAGCTCAATAACGCTAATACTAACAATGAAAATGTTATTGTAGCTCCAATTATTGTTTTAATTCTTTTCATTTCTATTATTATTATGTAACTTATCTTATAAAAAATTAATTTCTGTTGTTATTCTATTCACAATATCATTTTTCAAAATTACACTTAAAAATGATTTTATACTTTGCTGATTTAATGATTGTAATCGTGGATTAATTATGACCTCATCATAAAAAAAACTGATTTATATCAGTTTTATTTCTTATTTTGTTGTAATATTGCAATTATATTTTTTATATATGGCTAATAAAGAGAATTTTTCAGGATGTACCGTTAGTTCCCCTTCTTGTAAGTGTTTCGAGAAGCTTTCAAAAGTAGAATTCGAATTGATTGAGTCAAAATCAGTTTATGTTACATTTAAAAAAGGTGAGATTTTATGTAAAAAAGGATCTATCTCTTCACATATAATGATGATTGAAAATGGACTTGTTAAAGTTTTTCTCGAGAATGGAACAAATACACTCGTATTAAAAGTGGTAACTAGCGGTAATTTAATAGGATTATCCTCAATAAGAGAAGGATCAAATGTTTTCCCTTATAATGTTATGGCTTATATTGATACGAAAGTAAAACAAATTGATATTAATACTTTCCATCAGGTTTTGAGTAATAATGCAGCTTTTGCAAAAGAAGTGATTGAATTACTAGGATCAAACAGTGAACAAATTCATGGTCGATTTTTTTGCTTGGTTTATAAGCAATCTTATGGTAGAATGGCTGATATATTGCTATGTATGGCTGATCGTATTTTTAAAAATAAAGAATTTGAATTACCGGTTTCCCGAAAGGATCTTGCTGAATTAACCGGATTGAGCTCAGAAACTGTTATTAGAATATTGAAAAAATTTCAAGATGACGGATTAATTCAAATGGATGGAAAATCCATTAAATTAATAGATTATGAAAGACTTATCAATATAAGTGAGAATGGTTGATTTTTTGAAAATTACAAAAAGAAATGGAATTGGAAGAAAGGATAGTTAAATCCGAAACACGTCAGTTTAAAGTAATTATCCCAGGTGTATTAAATGCTCATAATACACTTTTTGGAGGTATAGCCATGCAATGGATGGATGAAGTAGCTTATATTACTGCGACAAGATTTACACGTCAGAAAGTTGTAACTGTTTCTTCTGATAAAATAAATTTCAGACATGCGGTGCCTTACGGTTGCATTGTTGAAATAATTGGAAACGTTATTGAAATAGGTTTGGTTAAAATTGAAGTTAAAGTTGAAATTTATTTGGAACAGATGTTTGCTGAAGGCAGAAAAAAGGTAATTGAAGGAAAATTTACATTTGCAGCAATTGATGATAACAATAAGCCTGTTAAGATTTTATAAAAATCCTATTAAATTGTAGTAAAATAAATCTTTAAATTCTTTACAAACTTTTTAACTATAATCCATTTTAAAAAACATTTCACTTTTCATATCTTTGCATTATAATAATTTGCATTGAATGAATAAGATTCAAAAACTTTTAATAATATTACTCATATTTTCAGCAAAAAATAGCTTTGCTCAACAATTTGAAAATGATTCAACTATATTTAACAATCCTAAAAAAAGTTATACAAACAACTTTTTTGAAAAATGGTATTTGCATACTAATTTTGAGCATTTTATAGATAATTATTATGATTTTACAATACATCAGTTAGAAACTACAGGTGATTATTCCCAACCAAATCCATATACATTTTCAATAATGGGTGGAAGCTATAAATGGAATCAATATACTTTCAATGGTTTCAAGATAAATGATATGTTTATGGGTGGAAATGCATTGCATAAACCTTATTTGTTTGATAATGATGTTTCTATAAATATTTATAATTCTTCGGTTGATTTTACTTCATCAAAAAATGTTGGGGAAAAGGTATATTTACAATGGAATCACGGTACGTTGGGTGATAGAATATGGAATGCAGATGAGATAATCAATTCTGTTACCGGTCATGTCTCTCCTTACGAAAGACTCTTAAAACCAATTGAATACCGTCGTCGTGTGAAAGATAATATTTTGTTAATGATACATAATATCATTCCATCAAAATACGGAAATTTATATCAAAGTATTTATCTAAATGCAGGTCAGCGAATGCATACTTCATTTGATTACAATGGAATGAATAATTATTATCCTGAAAACTATCTGCAATTTCATATAAATGGGAATTTACCAACGATATCAAGTAAAATCTTTGATGAAACCAACTATTTATTTACTTATTCAGATAGAGATCAATTGTTTGCAGAATATTATTACAATGAGAATGAAACGGCAAAACTTAAAAATTTCAATTTCTCATTGTTTGGAATTAAAAATGATAAATACACAACCGGCATTAATCTTTCATTAAAAAATATTGTTCATAATCAACCAAATTTTTCCCGAAATTTTATAGATGTTGATGGTGAGGGTTTTGAACCTTGGTATGTTGATGGTAATAGCATAGAGGTTTCATTTAATCATAAACAGAACAAGACTTTAAGCAAGCATTTTTCATTAGTTGCAGATTTTAGTAATGGATTAATGATTTTTAATCCTAAACAAAATTTATCTGGCAATCCTATTTATTTGCAAGATGAAAATATTTTTAGATCATTATACTATACAGCTTGGGAACATAAGTCTTTTACAAGTGGTTTGTTTGATAATGAAGCTGGAATTACTTATCAGAATCAATTGCTCAAAAATATTTTAAATTTCTCTGCAAAATTCGATATTACATTAGATGGATTTGCTGTTTCTGGTAATAGTTTTATAAAACCTTCCTGGCAATTTTCTGCTAATGCTGGTTTTCAGATTATACCAAAAATTAAAATATCAATTTTATTGGGAAAGAAACAATTACCATTTGATGCTGATTATATTAGGTTTTTTTCTGCTGATTATATGAGTGGAAAAACATATTACTGGAATGATAATAATAATGATAAACAGTTCCAGGACAATGAAAAAGGAGAGCTTTTTACAACAACAGGTGGAAAATATCATCAAGTTGGAGATAATATGCAACAACCGTATGAAATATATTTTGATGTTCCGATAGAAATAAAAGCAGGGAAAAGAAGTTTATTTACCATCACTGGACAATATCGGCAATACAGTAATTTATGGGGTATAACATACACACAGAATGTATCTGAATTAGGTTATTACACTAACCAAAACATTAATATCTATCAAAATGATCCAGCTGATGTACGTCAAATATTTTTTCTTAACAAAGGTGAAGTAAATTATACAACGACCAATAATTATTCAGAATTAATGGTTGCTGGTACAGGTAATAATTCGATAATGTACCAAAATCCTTTTTATTCAGGATTAAACCTAAAATATGAGTATCAGAGCAAAAAACTATATTTATCTGCTTCATTTACTGCTTATATGCTGGTTGGTTTTGGATCGATGGGAAATGGAGTTTTACATAATAATCTGGGTGTTTTATCTGAATCAATGGCAAACCCAAATACCTATTTATATTATACAGGGCGATTAGATGCTGACCGATCTTATATAGGAAGGTTACTGATTTCATACAAAATTAATCGTAGGTTAAGTTTTGCATTTCAATATAAGTATAAAGATGGTCAATCATTTAATTCTTTTGGTGTAAAAATAAATAATGAACTGCCAGGAAATCAGGTTGCCATTTGGAATAGCAATGTAAAGGGTGATAATCCATTTACTGGTCAATTATCCCGTCGCGAAGACTGTTTTTACAATACAGAATTGAGATGTAAATATACCTTTTTTATTAAAGATAAATCACTGGATATCAATTTTTCATTGTATAATTTGTTTGATTTGGGATTTCAGTTAGCTGAATATACATTTCCTCCTCAAACTGATAATGGAAAACGTTGGGTTTTAGAAACTCAAATTCCTCGTGGTTTTATGTTATCTGCAAGTTTGAAATTATAGAATTATTATCATTCGAATGAAAAATATCATCTTATTTTCAGTTATTATTTGTGTAATTTTTACTTCATGTAATAAAGATAATGTTTCATTACCTGATGATTATAAACCAACACCTTATATAATTAAAATTCCTAAATATTTCCCAAATCAACTTAATATTCCTGATGATAATCCAATGACAGTTGAAGGTGTTAGATTAGGAAGATACTTATTTTATGATGGTAGACTTTCAGGCAGAACTCATCCCGATTCATTAATGACATGTGCTACTTGTCATTTGCAAGAAAATGGTTTTGAGGTTGGTATGAATAATACCCGTTTTCCAAATGGTAAAACTTTTGGATTAACCGGAATAGAAACCCCACATTATATGATGCCTCTTGTTAATCTAGTATTCAACAACAGCGGATATCTTTGGAATGGTTATATAAGTATTGAAAACAATCAATTAGGCAATGCAAATTATGGAGTTCCAGCTTTACCTCAATATCATTTCAAAAACATTGAATCCTTGGTTTGGATGGCAATTACAGCTCCTCATGAGATAAATGGAAGTATTGATAGAACAGTAAAAACCATTGCTTCCATTCCAATATATCCTCCTATGTTCAAAGCAGCTTTCGGATCAAGTGAAATAACTTATGAGAGAATCAGCAAAGCAATTGCACAGTTTGTAAGAACTTTGATTTCAAGTAATAGTAAATTTGACAACTACTTAAGAGGTGAAATCAATTTAACAACCGCAGAATTGCAAGGTTATGTATTGTTTACTACTGAAAATGGAGCTGATTGTTTTCATTGTCACGGAGGTGGTGGAAACCCAATGTTTACAACAAATTTATTTTATAATAATGGTAAAGATTCTGTTTTTATTGATAATAGAGACCGATATGCAATAACTCATAATTTATCAGATAGAGGTGCTTATAAAGCACCTACTTTACGAAATATACTGTTAACAGCTCCTTATATGCATGACGGAAGATTTAAAACCATTGAACAGGTTATTGATTTTTATAGTGAATCGGTCATTTTAACTCCATTTACCAATTCATTAATGCATCAGGCTCATAATGGGGGTGTTCAGCTTACATTCATTGAAAAACAACAGTTAAAAGCCTTCCTTAACACATTAACGGATAACAGTTTTATTACTGATACTGCTTTTTCAAAACCTTCAAATTTACCCTAGTATTGTCTATTTTAACCATTGTTTAAAATCATTTTGTAAATTTAAAAATTTCATTTAATTTTGATTTAAATTTTATGCTGCAATAATGAATGTTTTTAAAAATGTAATACTAACATTTTCACTACTATTACTGTGTTCTGGTAAATTATTTTCGCAATTCTCGCCTGATTATCCTATAAATCGTGGATGGGAAGTTGGTTGTGATTTGGGTTTAAGCTATTTTTATGGAGATATAAATGACAATAAAGGAAGGTTTTGGAATAATTCTCCATTTAGTAGTTTTTACTATGAGCAAAAAAAAATTGCTGCAAATATAACATTAGGAAAAACTCTGTTTAGATATTTAAGTGTTAGGGGACATTTTATCTATGGAAAATTGTCAGGAAGTAACGAAATATTAAATATGTATTTTGATGGTAATATTATTGGTTTGGATGGTGATATGACATTTCATTATCTGGATTATTTTATGAATCGACATGAAAATGCAAAATTTAACTATTATGTTTTTGCAGGGTTGGGTTTAGTGAATTTCAATGCTATTCGTCGTGAAATTGGAAGTGATCAAATTATAAGTACTATAGGTTATACTCAAAATGGTGCTTCAAAAACTGAAATGACAACTGAATCAATGGGTAAATTAGGCCTAGGTATTGGATTTAATATTAATGATAATTGGCAAACTAAATTTGAAACTTCACTAAATTATATAAATACTGATAAGTTGGATGCATATTTTCCATCAGATAAAAAAATTGAAGGATATGGCTTTATGTCAATTGGTTTTATATATAAATTTAAATTCCAATTAAAATCAAAAAATAATTTACTAAAAGAATCAAGAGGTACTAACAATAAACCAAATAATTCGGGAGTTAATAATAAAAAGAAACGCAAACTTAAATGATATTTTAAGTGTTTAATTGAAACAATATTATTAATTTCGGAGTTTAAATTTAAATGAAAAACAGTTTCAAATATTTTCTAACCTTTTTTCTATTAATAGTAAGCACAACAATAAATTTTGCTCAATATTCTTATAACTATCCCTTTACTAAAGGATGGGAAATTGGGGGAAATTTTGGTTTGAATTATTTTTATGGTGATATAAATGATAACAAAGGTCGATTATGGAATAATACCCCTTTAAGTAGCTTTTATTATGAACAAAAAAGGCTAATGGGAAATATAATTATAGGAAAAAGTTTAACGCCATATTTAGGTATTCGAAGTCATTTCATTTTTGGTAATATTGCTGGTAGTAATGATAAACTTAAAATGTATTTTAATGGAAATATAATAGGTTTAGATGCTGATATAACATTTCAATATTTCGACTATTTTTTGAAAAAACCTGAAAGTTCTAAATTTAAAAGTTATACTTTTGTTGGTTTAGGTCTGATGAAATTTAATGCAATTCGTCATCAAATTGGAAATAATCTATACTTAGGTTCTGTAGGTTATAATGCAAAAGGTGACTCAAAAACCAATATGATTACAGAAAGCATGTTTAAGTTAGGAGTTGGTGTTTCTTATTCTATTAATAAGTTTTGGATGTTTAATTATGAAACATCTCTTAATTATCTGAATACAGATAAATTGGATGCACTTATTTCTGATGTAACCAAATTGGAAGGTTATGGTTATATGTCCTTTGGATGTGTTTATAAATTTAATTTTAATATCAGAACAAAAAATAATTTGTGGAAAAGTTCGAGCGGAACAAATAATAGACCCCATAATTCTGGTGTAAATAATAAGAAAAAAAGGAAACTTCATAATAAATGGAAAAGATAAACTAAAAGTTGAATATATTTTCTAATTGCTTCAATTTAAGAATGTAAGTTATGATTTTAAATAAAAGTTTAACGAGAAATATATAAATTTATTAGTTCATTTTAAAAATAAAGTATTAATTAAAATGCGATTGTTTCTTATTGGTTTTATGTCAAGTGGAAAATCAACTGTTGGAAGGCAACTTGCCCGAAAACTCAATATGGAATTTATTGATATTGATAATGCTTTCGAGGAAAAATATAAAATATCAATTTCTGATTTTTTTGAAAAATTTGGAGAAAATAAGTTTAGAGAACTGGAAAGAAATATTTTGATTGAAATTATAAAAATTGATAATGCAATAATTTCTACGGGTGGTGGAACTCCATGTTTTTATGATAATATGCAGTTAATCAATAGAAATGGAATTTCAATTTATCTCAAACTTCATCCAAACTCCATTTTTGATCGACTAAAAAACACCAAAAAACAACGTCCATTAATAAATAAGCTTTCCGAAATAGAATTAAAAGAGTTTATTATAAAGCAATTAGCTATCAGAGAAATTATTTATAGTCAGGCTAATATAATAATAAAAGCTGAAAATCTAAAAATTAATAATTTTTATGATGAACTTAAGAAAACAGCTGAAAATCAAAATTTTAAATTTCCATAGATGATATAAAAATAGAGTTCCATTAAACTTAATATTTACAATGGATTTCAATTCGATTTGTAAATCGAAGTTTTTAATTATTTTTGTATAAATTTCAATATTCAATTTATATGAAAAAAATTTACTTTTTACTAATTCTTACTTTTTTATTTATTGAAAAAGTTCATACTCAATTTATTTCAAATCCTGAGGATTACCTTATTAATGCTTATGATAGTAAAATTTCAGGAACAGACTATTACTATCATTCTTTTATACCCGATTTACATGAAAGTATTCTTATCAGGGCAGATAATGGAAAGGATTTTATGGAATGGGAAACGGAAGCAATACAAAAAGTTCTGGATGATAAAAAATACATTTCATTTATATGGATTGCAGCTATAGGTTCAGGCCCTGGAAAAGCTGATTTTAAACTTGAAACCAATAAAGGTGATTCCTTTATTTTTTATTCTGATGGAATTCCTGAGTGGGAACAAATTTTAAATAATGGAACAAAACTATCATTTACTAAAATGTGGACAGATCAATATGGCGATCATCATGGTTATATGCAATTGAAATTTCTAAAAGAAAAGCTAGAAATTGGTAAAAAGCTAAGAATAAAAGTTAGTGGTGGTAAAACCGGACTAACATCCTGGTATATGACATACAAAAAAGCTATAAAAACTAAATTGAATATTAAAGCATTGCCCGCAATTATAAAAGATAAATCACATTTAAAACAACTTGCAGTTGCGAGTATTTTTTATTTTGGAAAAGGAACCGAAGCCAGATTTTATATAGATGATAAAATTATTGCTACTGAAAATCTTCAATTTGGATATAATTATATAAGGCTTAAGTTAGATCCTGTTTCAAAAACTAAAAAACTAACCGTTAAAACCGAAATTGATGGTCAAACAGAAAAGTCAGTTTTAATGCTGGAACCTGTAAAAAGATGGGAAATCAGTTTTGTCCAGCACTCTCATACAGATATTGGTTATACTCGTTCGCAAACAGAAATTCTGGCCGAACATTTACGCTACATAGATTATGCACTTGATTTTTGTGATGCAACTGATAATTTTCCTGAAAATGCAAAATTTAAATGGGTTTGTGAAGCATCGTGGGCTGTAGATGAATATATTAAGGCTAGACCAATAAGTCAGATTGAAAGATTGAAAAAAAGAGTTAAAGAGGGTAGGATAGAAGTTACTGCCATGTATTTTAATTTCTCCGAATTAGCTGATGAACAACAATTAGCATTTTCATTGGACGCATTGAATAGAATAAAAAAGACTGGCATAGATGTAAAATTGGCTATGCAAAACGATGTGAATGGAATTGGATGGAGTTTAAATGATTATTTTAACACATTGGATGTTAAATATTTGAATATGGGAACGCATGGGCATCGTGCATTAATTTGTTTTGACAAACCAACATTATTCTGGTGGGAATCTCCTTCCGGTAAACGAATGTTAACCTTTAGAGCAGAGCATTATATGACAGGAAATACTGTTTTTGAATTGCAATCGGGTGATTTAAATAAATTTACAGATAAAATGCTGACTTATTTAATGGATTTAAACAAAAAAAATTATCCATATAATGAAATTGCCATTCAACATTCGGGCTATTTAACAGATAACTCACCACCTTCAACTTCGATAAGTGAATTAATAAAGCAATGGAATGAAATATTCGAATTTCCAAAATTAACAACATCCACTGCAACTGCCTTTTTTGAGAAAATGGAAAGTAAATATACAAAAGATATTCCTGTAATAAAAGGCTATTGGCCTGATTGGTGGGCTGATGGTTTAGGTGCTTCTGCCCGTGAAGTTGCAGCTTGTCGTTCAGCATCTGCAAATTTTAATGCTTATGTTTCAGGTTTATCAATGGCAAAAATGGCAAATATTTCTGTTCCAGAAAATACTAAACAAAATATTTCACTAGCACAAGAATCGATGTTGTTTTATACAGAACATACAACTGGATATTCGGAAAGTGTTAGGGAACCTCTTTCATTAAATACAATGGAACAGAGAGCTTTAAAAGATTCTTATGCTTGGGAAGCTCATCGAAGGATTTCTGGAATCGGTGAAAATACAATGGGTTTATTACAAAGTATTTTTAATAAGGAAAAGTTACCTTCTTTGTTGATTTTCAATACTCTTAATTGGAAAAGAAATGGCTTGCTCACCGTTTATATTGATCATCAATTAATAGGAGTTGGTAAAAAAGCCGTAATTACAGATAAAGAAGGAAATCTAATTCCAACTCAAGCAATATCAAGTCGGTCTGATGGTACTTATTGGGCTGTTTATCTGAAAGATATTCCTGCTTTTGGATTCAAAAAATTCAATCTGAAAGCAATTGATGAACCTTTATCAAGATCATTGAAGCCAATAAATATGATTTTTGAAAATCAATGGTATAAAATTGAGATTGACTCATCAAAAGGAGTAATCAACTCATTGTTTGATAAAGAGTTAAACTCTGAATTAGTTGATAGTACTACAAAACTTAAAATAGGTGAATTTATACTCGAACAATTAGAAAATCGTAGTCAGTTAGAATCATTTAGGTTAGACTCCTATAAGAGAAAATCATTGGATCATATTAAATTTGATGGCATTACAAACGGCGATATTTGGACAAGTTATAAGTTTCTGGGGGAATCTGAAACAGTTGAAAATCCCAGAGGTTTTGCAGTTGAATTCAGGGTTTTTAATACAGAAAAACGTATAGATATTAATTTTTCGATTATTAAAAAAAATATTACAACTCCCGAAAGTATTTACATAGCGTTTCCTTTTGCTCTAAAAGAAGGTAAACATTTTACAGAAGTAGCTGGTGGAATTGTTGAAAATGGAAAAGATCAGATAAAAGGTTCGTCTGCAGATTGGGCTGTGGTACAAGGTTTTACTTCTGTCAGAAATTCACAATCACAAATAGTATTGAATTGCAATGAAATGCCATTAATGCAATTTGGGAATATTAATACAGGTAGATTTAAAGCCGGAGCAATGCCTGAAACTACTCATATTTTCTCATGGCCAATGAATAATTATTGGACAACCAATTTTAATGCCGACCAAAGAGGTGGACATAGCTGGACTTACAATATTACATCTACAAAAGACGTAAGTAATAGTTTTGCTACTCAATTTGGATGGAATTGTCGTATTCCATTCTTAAGCAGAGTTATGCAAGGTGGTGGTGAGGGTGATTCAAAATGGGAAGGAAGCTTTTTGAAAGGATTGCCTGAAAATGTAATTTTAATAAATACTGTGCCAATAAATGATGATTATATAAAAATTCAATTACGTGAAATAGATGGAAAAAATATAATACTTGATTTAAAAGATAATTTTAATCATAAAAATATTGATTTGATTGAAGCTGATGCTATTGGAAATCCTGTGAAAAATGGGATTTCATCCATAAAGGCTTACGAAAGTAAATTTTTTGTGTTTAAAACAAGATAAATTCACTTTTTTATCGTTTATATAAAATTATCAAATAATGTTCGTAAAACATATTTTTTATAATTCGCAGCTATTGAGATCTTTGACAAAGTTACAGCTGTTTATACAATGCATTAATAATCAATTGATTAAACTTTTGTAAGAAAAAACTTTGTCAAAGTTTAACGAACTATTGTACTTTTATAAGTCGCTAATAATGATAATTTTGACAAAGTTACAATAATTTGTACAACATAATAACAATCAGTTGATTAATTTGCTGTAAAAAATATGTCTATGTAGCTAACAATTGATTGTTTAAAAATTTATAAGATTGTGGTTTATAGTTTAAGTCACATAATATCAGGTAGCGAAATGAGGAGCTATTACAATGAGGCAATTTGTTAAGTTATTCATTAAGTTGCAAGTAATCAAGTGATTAATAAATATAGTAATTCAGTCAAAAATTGACCTGTATTAGTATATTAAATAAAGTTATATAATTGTTGGACAGAAAAATAAATGGAATACTAAAGTTGATTTTAATTTAACTTTTCTTTCTTTTTAAATTCAGTTGGTGTAAATCCGGTATGTTTTTTAAATGCTGAATAAAATGATGATTTTGAGTTAAAACCCACAGTTTTGGCAATACCTTCCATTGAATAATTGTCAAATTGTTCGGATAACAACATCTCCTTTGAATCATTGATTCTGAAAAAATTGACATAAGTATAAAAATTCTTGCTATATGTTTCATTAATAACTTGAGAAAGGTACTTGGAATTGGTTTTTAATGCTTCAGCAACTTCATCTATAGTTAAGTTGCTGTAATAGTATGGTTTGTTTTCCATATACTTATCCAACTCTTCAATAATTTGAATTTTCTGATTATTTTTCAAAGGTGACTTTTGGTATTTAGAAAAATTTTTGTCTTCCTCTTCATTGTCTTCCTCTTTATTGTCTTCATTTTCACTATTTCTATTTTCAGGAATAAATATTTCAAAATCAATAAATCTCTTTGTTTCAGGGTTTATTGTATTTTTTTTTATTTCTTGAAAATTGGGTTTTTCGAAAATGTTTTTTTGATACATTCCATAGGCGAAAATTGAAATGTTGAATATCAACATAGAGGAATTATAAAATATTCGATGAGGCAAATTTGTTTTTATACTAAAAAAATGAACGGTATCAATAATAAGAAACAACACTAAAAAGAAAACAATCAAAACTCTAATCCATCTTAGATCAATGTTTTCTTTATAAGAAAAAATATTCTCAATTTTATTTTTGTAATCTCTGTAAAAATAAATGGATAATGCAATGTAAACAAGAAGTTGAATATTAATAATGCCAAAAACACCTATGCGGTTGATATTTCTTAAATATATTAATAAGGAATTTTCAGTAATCTGACCATATCCTACTGATACAAACCAATGTTTTTCTTCGTTTGACAGAAACAAATAGGGTATATTTAAAACTAAAACTAATATAGCCGGAATAAAATGAAAAAAATCTTTCTTTCTGATTCTAAACTTTCTATGAGTTAAAGATTGAATATAAAGATAAAATATCGGAAAAAATAAGAGTACTACGGGTAAACTAAGATAGTATGCATAAATAAGAAAATTGTAATTTGCATAATAGTATGATAAACTAAATCCAAAATATAAAGTTGAAAAAAACATAAATACACACAATATTATAAATGGTTTATTTTTAGTTTTATAAAAAAAGAAAGCAAATAAAATTGTGAATATCAATGATTGATATACGATAAGAGCGCTTAATAATTTGTCGAAAAATTCCAATATTTTTTTTCGCAAAATTATATAAATTAAAATTATAA
>CAIZXK010000251.1 GCA_903936865.1 uncultured Bacteroidales bacterium
ATCTGCTTCGATGAAATACAATTTAATATTATATTTCAACTAATTATAAAATAGTTATACTTTCTTGAAAAATCTGCTGTTTTATAATTTCGTTTAATCTCACAATGCTTCGTTTATCTTTTTAAGTGTCAGATATTGAGAACTTTGACAAAGATGCATTTGTTTTTGCAATATATTGATAATCAGTTCATTGCCTTAAGCAGGAACAATTTTTGTCAAAGCTTAACGACCTATTGTATCAGAAACTACATTCTAAATTAATTACTTCTATTACATTTAATTTTCAACCAAATAAAAAGCCGGTTTAATACTAAACCGGCTTTCACTTTAAACAATTTAAACACACATTACATTACTTTTTTTGCCTCTGCAATTGCTTTATCATAATCAGGATGATCGGTATTTTCTTTTACATATTCCACGTAAGTTACAAAACCTTGTTTATCAATAACAATAATACCACGATTAAGCAAGCGAAGTTCTTCAATTAAAAAACCATAATTCAAACCAAAATCAGTATCTTTATGGTCTGATAATGTTATAACTTTGTCAATACCTTCAGCTGCACAAAAACGACCCAAAGCAAAAGGTAAATCACAGGAAATAGTTAATATTACTATATCACCCAAATTAGCAGCTTCAGTATTAAATTTACGTGTTTGAGCTGCACAAACACCTGTATCAACAGAAGGAACTAAAGAAATAATTCTTACTTTTCCATCATAATCACTTAATTTTACGGGTTTTAAACCTTCTCCAATGGCTGTAAAATCATAAGCTTTATCACCGGGTTTTACCATATTTCCCAATAATGTTAATGGATTTCCCATAAATGTTGTTACACCTGAATTTTTTGTCATTTTAATAATTTTTTTAATTTTTTTTAAATTGATTTTGAAAATCAAAATCATTAATAATAACAAGGATAATAATTGTTTGTTCATAATAATAAGGCAAAAATTATTAACTTGATTTAGCTTAAAGGAATTATTCATGAGAAAACAATTTTGATGTACATGCTAATAATTTTTATATTAGAAAAGCCTTTTTTCAATTATGCAAAAACATTCTAATCATTCTTAATTATTATAAACTATTGAAACGAGCCATGAGAAAATATTCACAACCAGGAGGATGAATATACGACAACCCTTTAAGGGTTTTTTTAACCCTTGAAGTGGTTAAAACCTCTTCAAGAAGTTAAGAACCCTTCAAGAGGTTAATGACCCTTGAAGAGGTTAAAAACCCTTGAAGGGTAAAATAAATAAATAAACAGATGAAATTAATGATTTTGATTTGTAACTCCCATACCAAATAAAGCAAAATCATATTTGACGGGATCGTTAGCATCAAATTTCCTTAAAACTATCATTAATTCTTCCACTGCTTTTCTATCATTTTGTTTACGGGTAATTAATCCTAATTTTCTGGCAACATTTCCTGTATGTAAATCTAATGGACACAATAGGGCTGACATTCGAATTCCTTTCCAGAGCCCAAAATCAACACCTTGATTATCTGATCTCACCATCCAACGTAAAAACATATTAATTCGCTTGGCAGCAGAACCATTTGTGGGATTGGAAACATGCTTCCTTGTTCTTTCTAAATGAGGATAACTAAAAAATATTTCACGAAACCTAACAATCGTTTCAAATATATTGCCAGTTTCCTTGAATGCAGTAGTAAATACATTTTCCAAACCACCCAGATTATTATAAATGTGTTTTAATGCAATTAGAAAATAAATACAATCCTCACCATTAAAAGTACGATGAACAAATCTATTGAACTTAATCAACTCTTTTTCATCAGCATTAATTATGAAATCATAAGGTTGATTATCCATCATCAGCATTAAATTTTTAGCATTATTAATGATTGAAATCCTTTGTCCCCATGCAATAGTTGCAGTTAATAAGCCTGAAATCTCAATATCTTCCTTCTTTTTGAATTGATGAGGTATTGAAATAGGGTCATTTATAATAAAAGTTGGTGAATTGAAAAATTTACTATTAGTTTCCAGAAGATTATAAAGATAAGCATTTGAAACAATTTCATTCATATATTTTATTATTATAAACAAATTTAAACAAAATAGAGTTGATGAAGAAGAAAAAATTA
>CAIZXK010000252.1 GCA_903936865.1 uncultured Bacteroidales bacterium
AAAATGTTAGTTTTTCTAATTATTTATTTAAAATAAATCTAAAGCTTAGTGAAAAATAAACTTAAATCATTTAAACAATTATTTTTTTTTATCATTTTCAGCATAGTTCTTATTTCATCAACTAATGCTCAAATTACTACCAATCCAATTTTTGCTCATGATAATGATTCGGTTACTATTATTTTTAATAGTCAGGATGGAAATGGTGGGCTGAAAAATTATAATGGTGATATCTATGCACATACAGGTGTAATTACAAATAATAGCACTTCCTCAAGTGATTGGAAATATGTAAAAACAAGTTGGGGTCAAAATATTCCGGCAACCAAACTTACAAAAATTGCTCCCTATACTTATATTTTAAGGATATCGCCATCCATCAGAAGTTATTATGGTGTTCCAACTACTGAAACAATTAAGAAAATGGCTTTTGTTTTCAGAAGCGAAACGGCTTCAAATAATGGAAGTTATTACGAAGGTAAAGCAAAGGATGGAAGTGATATTTTTGCAACAGTGTATGGTTCCGGTTTAAATATGTTTTTAGAAAAACCTGATGGTGATATGTTTATGGCAACTATTGGAGATACAATCCATATTAATGCTTTTAGCGATAATGCAGATTCATTGTCGTTATATCATAATGGATTGCGAATAATCAGTACTCAAAATGACAGTTTATATTATCCCTTAGTGGTCAATAATTCGGGAAATAACTGGATAAATGCAATTGCTTACAGTGCCTCTACTGAAATTAAAGATTCTTTCAGTTATTTTATTGCAAAACCTACTGTAGTTGAGCCTTTACCTTCAGGAATAATTGATGGAATAAATTATCTTGACAACCAAACAGTTATTTTGTCACTTTATGCTCCCGGTAAAAACAATATCATTGTTTTGGGCGATTTTAATAATTGGAATCTGGATACTTCTTTTCAAATGAAGAAAACTCCTTCGGGTCAGAATTTCTGGTTACAGCTAACTAATTTAATTCCGGCTAAGGAATATATTTTTCAATACCTGGTAGATGGTGAAATAAGAATTGGAGATCCTTACTGTGAAAAAGTAAGTGACCCATGGAACGATAGTTACATATCATCTGCTACTTATCCGAATATGTTGCCATATCCATCCAAAGCCAAGGGGATTGCCAGTGTTTTTCAAACAGCTCAGAATTCGTATAGCTGGACAAATACAAATTATAGCGTTGTTCCAAAACAAAACTTAATTGTTTACGAACTGTTGGTAAGGGATTTTACTTCAGCTCATACTTATAAATCGGTAATGGATACACTGGATTATTTGCAGAAACTTGGTATTAATGCTATAGAATTAATGCCTGTTAATGAATTTGAAGGCAATAGCAGTTGGGGTTATAATCCCAATTATTATTGTGCAGTTGATAAATATTATGGATCAAAAAACTCATTGAAAGAACTAATAGATACCTGCCATGGCAGAGGAATTGCTGTAATACTGGATGTGGTTTACAATCATTCATTTGGAACCTCTCCTTATGTAATGCTTTATTGGGATGCAACAAATAACCGCCCTTCAATTACCAGTCCGTTTTATAATATAACTGCACGTCATGATTATAATGTAGGTTTTGATTTTAATCACGAGGCAATAGCAACACAAAAATACATCAGCCGGATTTTAATGTTTTGGTTGAATGAATTCAAAGTGGATGGTTTTCGTTTTGATTTATCTAAAGGTTTTACCCAGACTTATACACTTGGAAATGTTTCTCAATGGGGGCAATATGATGCCGGCAGAGTTAATATTCTTTCAAAATATGCTGATTCAATTTGGTCAGTAAATCCAACTGCTTATGTAATACTTGAACATTTTGCCAATAATGATGAAGAAAAGATTTTATCAACGAAAGGTATGATGTTATGGGGAAATTTAAATAACAGTTTTGCTGAAGCTGCAA
>CAIZXK010000253.1 GCA_903936865.1 uncultured Bacteroidales bacterium
AAGCCGATTTCATATATGATGATGGCATCACTGACACCAGTGAACCCGATTTCATTAATGATGATGGCATAATTGATACCAGCGAAGCCGATTTCATTAATGATGATGGCATAATTGATACCAGCGAAGCCGATTTCATTAATGATGATGGCATAATTGACACCAGTGAACCCGATTTCATATATGATTATTGTATCTTATAAAAAAAGCAGCTTTAAATTAAGCAGCTTTTTTACTATTATTATCAAAAATATGGCAGAATTTTATTCTGCAACAATATATATCGAATTTATTCCTTTTACGGCTCTGTCCGAAAAGAAATCGCAGGCGGGGAATACTTTGAATTTACCGTTTTCTTTTGTGTTTTCATCACTTAGCAGCAAAACTTCCTGCTGATCGTTACGGTTCATTAACTCACTGAAAGTGTAAACCGCACGATAACCATCCATTGCAGCAACTACAACCAAACCCTTGCGAAGGTTGTTTTGTGTTTGTTTGCTGTAGCCGGCAATTATTTTCTTAAGCTGAACTCCCGTAAATGGTTGAGTGCTGTGAATTCCTTTGCCTCTTCCGTAAAATATAGTATGTAAAGTTTCGTTTTGCAGGTCTTTGGGATTATTTATTATTTTACCCATTTCCTTATTGTTTTTGTAAAATGTTAGAGATGGAGAATAATTTGGCTGTAAATCTTTTATAACTTTAATACTCAACGGAAAAGTTTTTACTGTAATCTTAACAGGTGAAGAAATGTTTCTTTCGGTGATTAAGTCATGGGCAATCACCAATTTACTTTCAGTTGGCAATTGCCATAAGTCTTTTGTTTTGGAAGGAACTATTCTGGCAACTTCACTTGCTATAATCATATCGTGATGATGATTGGGATAGTAAATTTCGCCCCAGCTTATTACAACTTTCTCACCTTTGACATTTTCAATTTCAACATATACATCTATAATCGGGCGGAAAATCTCCGCATTGCTTTTCTTTAAAACAAAAGTATTTAATATATCGAAAAGTGAATAACCATCATACCGATAAGCTCCTACAAACTTATCCTTATCGCCGTTGAGCAACGTTTCCTTTACAATAACCGAACGTTTTGCAAGTTTTGAAAAATCTACAAATCCCGGATTTTCTATTTCACCTGTTACTTCAATACCTTCTGCAGTAAGAAGATAAGTTTCCACATTGTCATAAAAATTGTTAGTTGCATCGGTAGTATCGATGTTGTTGTAATTTACCTTTAAACTGCTTTGAGCAAAATTTAATGTTATGCAAAACAGTAGTAAACATAGAATAATTGATAATTTTTTCATTGGTTTTATTGATTTTAATAGTTAAAGTTAATTCCGAAAGTGATAAATCTGCCGCATCCTTTTAAATTTTTGCTGTCGTAAATCATTTTATCAAAAATGTTTTCTATCGATAATCTGGTTTCGAGAAATGAAAACAGCTGTTTTCTTAAGTTTAAATCCACTATAATATAATCGGGATATTGGGCATCCAACCCATACTTATCATCAGGTGTATTGGTATCGTTTACCCATTTTTTACCGATGTATTTTGCATTTAACGAAGTGTTTACAATTTTATTTCTCCACATGCCGCCAATTGAAAAGTTATGGGTTGGAACATCGGTAAGATACTTGCCTGTTAAATCTGCATCTGTGGGATTTAGCAAAACATATTCCTTTATTTTGGAATTACTGTAGGAATAATTTGCAAAAAATGAGAGATTATTGCTTACTAAATAGTTTACACCCATTTCAAAACCATAGATTTCCACTTTACTTATGTTACGGCTCTGAAATACCGGACTTACCTTAAACCCCTGATTTACTGAATCGCCTGTGGTTACATAATACATAAAATCTTTACCTGATGAATAATAAAAGGATGGAGTAATCTGAAGCTTATCTTTTTGGAAGGTAAATCCCAGTTCATAATTGCTGATGGTTTCCGGTTTCAGATCAGGATTAACTACCTTAAATCCACCTTTTATTTTTCCCGACCGGCACATATCATCCAACGTTGGCGGACGAAAACCGATGGCATAAGACAGATAGGTTTTTAGATTGGAATTTAGTGTATAAAGTAAAGATACCTTAGGACTGAATGCATTGTAATCAGCATTGGGTATTTCCTGAATCTGGTATATGTTCAGATAATTATTGGCTTCCGATGGATAGTCAATGGTAAAAGCACCATCAAAATACCTGGCATAATCAAAACGAATACCTGCAACAATTTTCAGCTTATCTTTCAGCATTTCATATTCATCCTGAAGAAATAAAGCTGCAAAATTCATTTTTCCCTTGTTATTGATTCTATCTGTAGATGAGTAATAAACATCGGCTGCATCCACACTTCCCTGTCTTAAATCAATTCCGCCTGTTAGCGTATTTGCTTTATTTATTTTGTGCGACAAAGCAAAAGTTGCACCTGCATCCGTTCTTTTCGAATCCACATCATACAACGTATAAGTTCCATCTTTAATGTATTCATTTACCGCTTTGTAATTTTCCCTTAGCAGGAAAATGTTAGCTGTAAAATTTGTTTTTCCGGTAGTATATCTATAAGTTGTTCTCGAATGAAAAGTCTGGTGTTGTGTGTAGTTTCCCTTTTCTTCATAAACGGTTTCACCACCACCTCTTTCATCGTTATAATAGGTTAGATTTGTTTCAATCTGTTGCTTTTTATTAAATTCATAACCCAGTTTTAGATTGGCTCCACCTTCATTGAGATAAGATTTCACCGTATATTCAGTAATGTTAATGTCTGTTTGTGCAATATATCCATCACTTTTGGTTCCAAAACCGCTTAACATCCAGTAAAATCCTTTATTAGCTTCCGGTCTGCCCCCCATATTGATATGTAAAGCTTTTGTATTAAAAGTTCCATAGGAAATTTCAGTATTTCCTTCCAGTTTTTTAGTGGGTTTGCGGGTAATAATATTTATGGCACCACCCATGGCATTGCTTCCATATAATGAAGAAACCGGTCCTTTGGTTACTTCTATTTTTTCAACATAATCCTTATTGAACAAATTCCAGTTAACGCTTCCTCCATCCGTTTTATTTATAGGAATTCCATCAATCATTACTAAGGTTCTCGATTGATCCTTACCGCTCAAGCCCCGCATACTTACTATGGATTTATTCGCAAATATACCCATGGTTCTGTTAATGTTTACTCCCGGTACATAAGCCAACGCAGCGTCTAAGGATGGTGAAGCAATATTTTTAATTTGTGTAGTGTTAATACTTTGTATTCTTGCAGCTACATTGTTTGCATACTGATTGGTACGGGTTGCTGTAATTACAACCGGATTTATCTCAATCATTTGTTTCTGAAGAATAAAATCCAATGTTATATTCTCATTCTTCAATAATTTAATTTTTTCTTTTGTTGTGTTATAACCTATATAACTAACTTCAATGGTATATTCTCCTGTTTTAATATCAGTAATTTCATACTTGCCTTTGAGGTCTGTAAAACATCCTTTTGCAATATCTGTAAGTTGAATAGTTGCACCTGACAAAGGTCTTTGAGTTTCAAAATCAATTACATTTCCCGAAATTTTTTGAGCTTGTAATGAAATAAATGGGAATAAAATAATAGTAAGCAATTGGCAAATGCGAAGATTCATATTCATAAGGATTTAATTATTAATTTTATTGACGATACGTTTTTAAATTTTTATAAATCGCTAATATTGTTAACTTTGACAAAGTTGCGTTTGTCT
>CAIZXK010000254.1 GCA_903936865.1 uncultured Bacteroidales bacterium
ATTGGCGAATCTAAAATAGGTAAAAGCCATAAACAGCTCACTCCCAGATCTGATAAATAATCGAGTTTTGCAATCAACCCATTAAAATCTGTATTAAATAAATCTACATACAATGAATAAATGGTAACATCTTTGTACCATTCCTCTTCATTGGGTATGATTTTGTTATTTTGCTTAAAACCATCAATTTCAGCTACAAATTTTTCGAACAATTCTTTTTCGGCATTGCCATAAATCTGTTGCCAAAGGCTATATAAACTGATGCTGAACTCCTGCATATTCGTTGTATTGGTTCGTATAAACAAGTATTTATATTGTTGATTTACCGTTTTTCAGACAAATCTGTATTTTTAATTTATTATATAATAAACGTGACTATCAAGTCTTATTTAATAACAAAAATAAATAAATATAGCTTATTAAAAAAATGAAAATCATTAAATTTAAATAATTAACATTTGTGCAGATGCAATATGCTTGCAATCAATTAATACAATTGTTTGAGAACATACATAATTTTGGATAAGCCGTAAGAACTTTCCGTAATTAGTTGCAGAAAAACCGATTTTCAGCAACCCCCGTTTTATTAACAAAAAAAACAAGTGGATATACCAAATTATGTATAATTTAGCCGCATGATTAAAATAAAACTTAAAGTTATTAGTAACATTTTTGAAATTATGCCTCAAAACAAAAATACCCTCCTATTTTCGTATTCCAGCATTTATTTATTTACGATTATTTTTTATACAATATCCTGTTATACAATAGCAAAGAACACCTTGCACAAAGCATTAGACTTCCTGCACAAAGCATTAGACTCCCTGCACAAAGCAATGAACTCCCCGCTTAAAGCAATGAACTCTTTGCACACAACATTAGACTCCTTGCACAAAGCAACGAACTCACTGCACAAAGCAACGAACTCACTGCACAAAGCAACGAACTCCCTGCTCAAAGCAACGAACTCCCTGCACACAACATTAGACTCCTTGCACAAAGCAATGAACTTCCTGCACAAAGCAATGAATTCCCTGCACAAAACATTAAACATAATTCAAAATCAAATATATTGTTCCGATCTCCAAGGCTTGCCCTGCGAGCTTACTAGATAGCTTTGCCGGCTTCAACCGGCTTAATTAATTTTATTATTTACCTAACATATTTATTCTATGGAAAAATACCAGGAAAATCATTTATCAATGTTTAAGACAGTAGACACAGCTACAGAAACTCATGCAGCTGCTATCGACGCTATTTTGCCACTTAAAAGTGCCAGAATAAAATTAAAAAAAGTTATTGCAGACTTTGGTGATGCCGTTCAGAAACAAAGCGAAAACGTTACAGGCATAACCGAAGAAAAAAAGCAACGCCGTCAGTTGATGACCGACGAAACCTTTATAGTAGGTCAATTGGTATCTGCTTTTGCTATAGCCAAAAATCATACTGCACTCGATACAGATGTAAATTATTCAATTACGGCTTTCAATCGTATGTCCGACGACGAAGTAGCCATTATTTGTAATAAAGTTTATACCAAAGCCAAGGAAAATCTGGCTGATCTGGCAGATTATGGCATTACAACAGTTGTTTTAGATAAACTGAAAGCACTGATTGACAACTACAATACAAAAACTCAGGTTAATAAAGTAGCTTTAGATCTAAAACGTGAGCAAACCAAAGTTATCAATAGCTTAATTAATGACGGCAAAGCTATTTTGAACAATAGTTTTGATAAACTGATGCTGATTTTGCAAAATACAAATCCTGTAGCATATAACGCTTACGTTTCTGCCCGCAACAGCATGCCAAAACGCCATGCCAAAAAGAGTAATGGCGAAGTAACAGCGGAAGAAGCTGGAATATTGACAGGTATGGTTACCGACAAAACCGATGGCAGCCCCATACAGGGAGCCACCATTAAACTTACAGGCTCTGATTTTGCTACCGAAACCGACAGCGATGGCGAATACCTTTTCGACTCCCTACCGGCAGACACTTATAATGTGGAAGTTACAATAATGGATTACCAAACCGCCACCCTTGCTGCACAAGTAGTGGTAGCCGGCGACGAAACGGTAGCCGATTTTGAAATGACAAAATAAGCGATTAACAAATTAACAAATAACCCTGTCAGTGGTTACAAACCCTGACAGTGTTTTTTTTTATTTAAAATAAAGAGTAAATTTGTAAAGTTTTTGAAATAAATAAGACAAAGATAGCCACCCTGAGCTTGGCTTTGAAAGCAGAAACGACATTGCTTTTGATAAATTATCGCTACTTTACTATAAAATACAGACAAAACATTAAGGTTTCAACAAAACCTGAACCGGCTATCAGAAGTTTAAGTTTATATCAAAAACACAGAAGTTTATTTATATATATTTACGAGTTAGCACAAATTTTGGAAAACCAGTAAAATGAAATTCATTATTTTAATATTTTTTTTAACCATCTTCTCAAATGCTTTTTGTCAAAGTTTAAAAGAGATGGAATCCGATTTGATTTCATGGGAAAGAACAGATACATATTCGAGTAAAAGGAAGCTTGTTGATCGAATTCTTCAAATAGACCCATTAAATTATTATGGTATTTCTCATTTATGTAGATATTATTCTGAAAGTAACATTGATTCTGTTTCAATATTATTTGACAACCTGATGAAAAAATTTCCGAATAATATACTTCCAATAACTCTTAGAATAAGGTTTAGTAGATATGAAATTGGTCATTCAACTTATGAAGAGAGTCTCGGCTTTGAGTTAAAATATCTATATAAAGCTTTATTAATAGAACCTGAGAATAGAGAGTTGTTGTGCGAATTAGCAAATAAATATTATAGGGATTTTCTCTGGCCAATTGAAAAAAATGAATACGATGAACTTTTTCCTAATAATAACTTTGATTCATTATTTCCAGTTCATAAAGAAATAAAAATATCTGGTTATAAGCATGCAAAAGATAGTGTACTGAAGTATTTCAATATTTTATGGAGTTTAGATTATGAGAGGAATATTATTTATTATCCTATAAAACAGTTAGAGTTTCTATTAGATAGTTGTAAAGAAAGTCAGATTAAATTCTCGGATTTAAAAAAAATAGGTAAAACATGCAGGCCTTATCAATACATATTTGATTTTCCTCAAAATTGGGAAAGAGATTCAACAATAGATTATTATAGGAAGGCACAAGACGCAATTGAAGGAGCATATTTTGAATTAAAGCATTTGAATAAAATGAATGAACCTTGTTTTTTTAACAAGAATGAAGATTATTGGGGGATGAGATTTCTGTGGTGGAGAACTTTTGATAATAACATCATTATCAGATTTGAAAATTATAATTCTAAGTATAAATTAACTTGGAAAGTTCAAGAAGGAAAAGGAGGATACGGACCTGGTGGCATATTAAAACAAGGGACACTTAAAATAGATAAAAAGGAGTGGGATAATTTTATTAATAACTTTAACAATTCTGGGATGATTGATACAAAAGGTAGATTTGTTAATATGAATGACGGTGCAGTGTGGGAATTTGAGTCTATAATGAAAAGTAAATATTCAAATTATGTTACTAATGATCCAGATGACAAAGTAAGATTTTTTGTTGATTATTTAATTAAATTAGCTGGAATTGAAAATTATTGCAAGGAAAGATATTAATAAAAACTTGTGCCTAATCGAGTGGACTGCCATGCCAGTAATTAGCTGACAGGGAGAGCATTTCGACTACACTCAACAACCACCTCTCACACCATTCCCGAAAAATCGGGATAAACTCCCGTACGGGTACTTCGTACTTTCTTTCAAATTAAATGTCCACTGGACATTTTAATATTCAGAAGCCTATACAGCTGTTCATCTAAACTAAAAATAAGAACCTGACAGTATAAATTTTTAGCTGTCAGGTTTTTTTATGGAAATAATTTGTAAGTTTGTAACGTTTTTGAAATAAAACAAAAAGACAAAGATTGCCACCCTGAGCCTGGCTTTGAAGGCAGCCACGACATTGCTTTTGATAAATTATAG
>CAIZXK010000255.1 GCA_903936865.1 uncultured Bacteroidales bacterium
TGAAGATACTCCCGATCAGTTGAAAGCAACACAAGATGTGAAACGTGACATGGAATCAGATTCACCAATGGATAGATTGGTATGTGGAGATGTTGGTTTTGGAAAAACAGAAATTGCGATCAGAGCAGCTTTTAAAGCAGTTAGCGACAATAAACAGGTTGCTGTTCTGGTTCCAACTACAATCTTAGCTTTACAGCATTTCAAAACATTTAGCGCAAGATTATCAGACTTCCCATGCAATGTTGAGTATATCAACCGTTTTAAAAGTACTGCACAAAAAACATTGATATTAAAAGATCTTGAGAAAGGGAAAATAGATATTCTGATTGGAACTCACAGATTAGTTAGTAAAGATGTGAAATTTAAGGATCTGGGATTGCTCGTAATTGACGAAGAACAAAAATTCGGGGTTGCCATCAAAGAAAAACTTAAGCAAATAAAAGTTGATGTTGACACACTTACGTTAACTGCCACTCCTATTCCCAGAACTTTACAATTTTCGCTAATGGGTGCAAGGGATTTATCAATAATAAATACTCCACCACCAAACCGTTATCCGGTTCATACAGAATTGCATGCATTTAACGAAGAAATAGTGAGAGATGCCATATTAACAGAAGTATCAAGAGGTGGTCAGGTTTTCTTTATCCATAACAGGGTACAAACAATATTGGAAATAGCAGGTATGTTGCAACGTTTGCTACCCGATTTAAAAGTAGCAGTAGGACATGGACAAATGGACGGACATAAGCTTGAAAAAATAATGCTTGATTTTATTGATGGCGAATATGATGTATTGCTAGCAACTACCATTATCGAAAGCGGGCTGGATATTCCGAATGCAAATACTATCATTATAAACGAAGCACACACTTATGGGTTAAGTAATCTGCATCAGCTGAGAGGAAGAGTGGGTCGTTCAAATAAAAAATCATTCTGTTATCTGCTGGCACCACCATTGACTGTATTATCTGATGAAGCCCGCAAACGATTAAAAGCCATTGAAGAATTTGCCGAAATCGGAAGTGGTTTCAATATTGCCATGCGAGATTTGGATATCAGAGGTGCCGGAGATATATTGGGTGGTGAACAAAGTGGTTTTATTAATGAAATCGGTTTTGAAATGTATCATAAGATTTTAGATGAAGCTATTACTGAATTAAAAGAGGGTGATTTTAAGGAATTGTACCATAAAGATGAACCTCAGGATTTTGTTAAGGAATGTACCATAGAAACCGATCTGGAAATTATGATTCCCGATCGCTATATCCAAAACATAAGCGAAAGGCTAAGTTTATACAAAGAACTTGATAATCTGGAAACGGATGAAGAACTAGCCTTGTTCTGTTCCAGATTGGTTGACCGTTTCGGGAAAATACCCGAGTCCACCGAAGAACTTATAAACACAATCAGACTAAGACGTTTGGCAAAACAAACTGGTATTGAAAAAATCATATTAAAACAAAACAAATTTATTGTTTACTTTGTTGCAAATGAAGATTCTGCTTTCTTTCAGTCGGTAGAATTCAATCGATTTTTACAATACCTGCAAATGCATCCCCGAAAAGTAAATATGAAAGAAAACAAGGGAAGGCTTTCGGTAATTTTTGAGGAAGTAAAAAGTATAAAAAAAGCGCTGGGAATATTAAAAGAAATCTCTAATTGAGGTTAATTGATAATGGAGAAATATCACAGGAACGCTTACAAAAAAAGTTAATTTTGTTGTATTATTTAAAATAGAAAAATATGGTATTGGTAACTGGTGGAACAGGGTTTGTTGGAGCTCATTTACTACTCGAATTACTTAAAAACAATCAGAAAGTTAAAGCAATAAAACGCAATAACAGTAATTTGAATCTTGTAAAAAGAATTTTTTCATATTATAAAGAAGATGTCGAAACCTTGCTATCGCAAATTGAATGGGTTGATGGCGATGTACTTGATGTTTTGTCATTGCAGGAAGCCATGGAAAATGTTGAGAAAGTATATCATTGTGCTGCAGTTGTATCATTTAGTCCAAAAGACAGGGATAATTTATTTAAAACCAATATAAAAGGAACTGCAAATGTTGTAAATACCGCTTTGCAGACCAGGATAAAAAAATTATGCTTTGTAAGTTCCATTGCTGCAATTGGCAGATCGGAGAGCAATGAGTTAACTTCGGAAAGCACTGAATGGAAGTCTTCTAAAAGAAATTCAACTTATGCTATCAGCAAATATGAAGCAGAAAAAGAAGTATGGCGAGGTATTGAGGAAGGATTGAATGCAGTGATAGGAAATCCATCGGTAATATTAGGACCTGGCGATTGGAACAATGGGAGTGCCAAAATTTTTGATACATTGAAAAATGGTACTAAATTTTACACGGAAGGTGTTAATGGTTTTGTTGATGTTAGGGATGTAGCTTCGGTAATGTATCAGTTAATGGAAAGCGAAATTGTAAACGAACGATTTATTGTTTCATCCGAAAACCTGAGCTATCGTGAATTATTTACCTTAATATTAAATGAATACGATATAAAACCACCCACAATTAAGGCATTGGGAATCTTACTTGAAGCAGCCTGGCGATTTGAAAAATTAAGGGGTGGCTTATTAAAAACCCGTCCTTTAATTACCAAAGAAACAGTTAATACAGCTCAAAATCAATACTTTTATTCAACAGAGAAATTGCAAAATGCCATTGATTTTAAATTTACTCCCGTTAAAGAAATAATAAAGCTTACAGCAGCTTTGTATAAAAAAGAGAAAAGATAGCGGATGTAATTATATGCAACCTCATCCCCAGCTTTTCTCCTGTTAGAGCCTGTCCCGATTTTTTTCGAGAAGAGGTTGGGTGAGGTCGTAAAAAAAGCCGATAGTTATTGGCTATCGGCTTTTTGGGCTTATATTATTTATGAAATATTTTAATCATTATCGTTATTGCTATAATCTATGTTTTTGATAAGTTCTGTTATTTCTTTTGAAGTGATATTTTCTGTCTCAGACTTGTCGTAAATAGCAATTAAATTCACTGTTATTTCGAAGTTTGACATACTTTCTGTTAAAATAACAACTTCAGTTTCAAGATAGGTTATCGCTCTTAATCCTCCACTTTTGCCTTTTCCTTTGCTTTTAACTGCGACCCGAATCTTATAAAGGTTTTCATTTAATTTTGTCCCATGATACGGATTATTAAGCAAAATGCTTTCTAACTCCATTAATTCATTGCGAAGTGAAGCATACTTTTTCAGAAGTTTTTTTGCTTGTTTTTTAAAGTTCTTTGTAACTCTAACTTTAGTCTTCATTCAGGAAATCTGATAGGGATTGCAATTCTTTAGCATTCTTTTTTGATGCTTTAATTTCATTAATACTATCTTTAATTCCCTGCAAAACATCGAGTTTATTTAAAAGCTTTTGGTACTGATTGTTTAATTTTTCCCAATCGGTAACAGGGACTATAACAGAAACTTTATTTCCGGAATTATCAACTATATATTGCAATGTTTGTGACATATTCTTTTTTTTACAAAAATACTACATATTTTGATTTGTAGTTTTATTTTTAAGCCATTAATTTATTGTGAGGTCGTAAAAAAAGCCGATAGTTGCTGACTATCGGCTTTTAAAGATTATTTAAAGTTATGTATTTTCTAATCTTTTAAGCAACGAACAGACACCCCGTTTACCTTGAGGACATTGCCTCTGTACGCATTGCTGCCAGGGGAGTACATTTCCCTGCTCCTGGCGTCCGTTGTACCGCTCTCGGTAGAACTCCACCAGACGCCCAAGTAGCTATTGAAGTCGTATGAACCAGAGCCGAGACGGTAGCCACCCGGAAGGGCTGTAAAGCCGGTTTCGTTGGTAGCGGCTGTATTTAGGCTAAGCCAGTGTGCGAAGCCTGCTTCTTTTAGTTTGCCTCCTGCTATGCTTTCGCCTCCCAGATAGGTGGTTAAGGCTGTCCATTCAGCATCAGTAGGTACATGCCAGCCTGTGGGGCATAAGTTACCAGTATTTACAGCGTACCAATTATATAAAGCACCATACGTGTTTTTATAAGTGGTTTCATCATTATTATACCATGCATAAGCTCCCGTGGTATTATTTTGCCATGCTGCTTCATCAGTGCCGGGATATGTTATGGATGCACCATTTTTATAATGGGTAGTTTTTAGGTTTTCGATCATCCAGATTTGTGTCCCTATTTGTACCGTTGCATAATTGTTATTATCAAAATCGGTACATACTGTATAGTTAAAGGTAATTGTTTTGCTGCTTGTGGGTATATCGGTTATTATATTTGAGTAATTGCCCGATGCTCCTTTGAAAAGCAAACGGTCGCCATCGGTATATGCCATGTTTACAGTTGTATTTGTATTTTTAAGTTTGCCTGATGTTTCGTTTTCATATCCCAAATATATTAAAGCCACATTTTCATTTTGATTTGAGTTTTGACTTATCAACTTTAATGAATACGAATTCGTTTCGCTTTTGATATTTACCAAATACATTCCTTGTTTTAGTCCGTTTAACTGAAACTTGTGATTTCCTTTCGGGTATTTATTGCCAATATGCAATATCTCTTTGCCTGTAATATCATTGATTGTAATTTGAACGTCTCCGTCTTGTTCTGCATTGAAAGAAAGTTCTGCTTTCCCTAGCATCGGATTGGGATAAATCAAAAGATTTTTATTGCCTAACTCTGATTCATTTATTCCAACTGGACCTAAATGTAGAATGTCATTTCCATTTAAGGTTAAAGTTGTGTTTTGTGTTAAATTATCTACTTTCACAGTTCCAACTGTAGTAGATGCACCACTTGCTGCAAAACTGATATTATAGTTTTGCGAATAAATATTTGCAGTTGCAAATATGATTAATAACAAGAATGTGATTTTCTTTTTCATTTGTTTTTTTGTTTAAATTATTATTCTTTAAATTGTTTTCCTGTTTTATAACCCCCGACAGGGTTTAAAACCCTGTCGGGGGTGAGTTTTATGTATTTAAACCAGCATAATTTCCACTTCTGCCGTATTTGCTACATCTTTATTTAGTAAGATTAAGTAGTTGCCTAAAGTATTGGCTGGGATTTCTATTTCTTCGCCGGGTAGTAGTTCGGTAGGTGCAGTGGTTGGTGCTTCGTTAATAGTGTTGCCGCCGTACCAGAATATAGATGCATCGGTGCTAACGTTGCTTAGCAAAATGGTATCGGTAGCTGTAAACTTCATCACCGGAGTTAGGGTAGCCAGGGGTGCAACTTGTTCGGAAAGTGGTTTTACACCTCCATTGGTATATTCTTTTAACCGTAATATAGTCTGATCGAAGTAAACACCTGCTTTTTCGGGATGTCCTCTGTATTCGCGGGCAATGGTGAGTGCATTGTAGTGAATCTGATCTTTCATTATTTCTGAATTTACGTCCCATACGGTACGTTTGTCGTCGGTAGCTCCTTTTACTTCTTCCTGCCTATCGCGGGCTTTTACAAAATCGGTTCTTAACAAAGTAAATTCATCTAGTAACGCTTGTCCGGTAACTGAAACATTATTTTGAGCAGCAACTATAAACTGACTCATCAGCGTATAAGCAGTTGCTTTGGTTATTTTGCTGTATTGGGTTAATCCGAGAGGGAAAAACTCCTGATAGCCGGCAGTTTCTTTATCGAGATTAACTCTCACAGCTGCTTCGCGTTTAGAAACGGTAGTTTTAAATGTTGCAATAACATTGTCAACAGTAATGGTTTTGCCTTGTTGCTGGGCATAGGAACTGTTGGCATCGGCACGGTTGTCGCGGAGGTTGGTGTATGCAGTTTCAGTTGGTGCAACCAAATCACCGAAAGGTGCACCGTTGGTTACATTCTGTTTGAGGCGGTTGAGCGAATCTCCATAAAATTTCAGTTGTTTGTCGCGACCTACTTTTATCCCAATAAGGGAAGGTCTAAAAAAAATTTCAAAATTTATCATACTATTTAGTGTTATTTAGAAAATTGTTAGATTTACTTACAAAAGTATAAATAAATTGGACTTAAAAACATTTTATCAAAAACATTTTCAATTAATTTGTTAATTTCTGAAAAATTATTAAAATAGTGGTAGAAAGTTTATGGTTGTATAAATTTGATGCAAATAGTAATACGAAAGAAAATACGAAAGAAAAAACAGTTGTAATTTTTACCCACCGTTACCCGATAAGTTAAAAAAACCTTACGGATAGGTAGTACGTAACAGGGAGTATAGGCAAATACTCTTACAGGTAGGTAGTACGTAACAGGAAGTATGGGCAAATACTCTTACAGGTAGGTAGTACGTAACAGGAAGTATGGGCAAATACTCTTACGGATAGGTGGTACGTAACAGGGAGTATGGGCAAATACTATTACAGATAGGTAGTACGTAACAGGGAGTATAGGCAAATACTCTTACGGATAGGTAGTACGTAACAGGGAGTATGGATAAATACGTTTTCGGAGGCTTAGTACGTAACAGGGAGTATGGGCAACTACGGTTTTTGGAGGTATATTCAACAGTTATTCAATGATTTGGTGGAAATTTATGATAAGTTCCCAAATTTTATGATTACACAAAAAATCTCACGCTTCTTTTCATTTTGATAACAGCAAATTCTATTTCCTAAAAAATCAGTAAATTTGCAATTCAATTTAAGTAAAGACGATGGAAAATTCAGAAAAATATGCAGTAATTGGCAGTGGAAGCTGGGCAACTGCTTTGGTTAAAATACTTCAAAACAGCGTTGAATGTGTTAATTGGTGGGTTAGAGAACCGGAAGTAAAAGAAGCTGTTGAAAAATTCCATCACAATCCTTTTTATTTAAGTTCTGTCGAATTTCAACTTGATAAATTACATATAAGTAATGATATTGAAGAGATTATAAATCAATCGACACATTTGTTGTTTGTTATTCCGGCTGCCTTCCTTAATGATGCCATTGGCGAACTTCCTAAAGAGATTTTTAAAGGAAAAAAGATTCTTTCGGCTATTAAAGGCATTATTCCAAGTAAAAACCTGATTATAGCCGATTATTTTAATCAACAATTTGATGTTGATTTTCAAGATATTTGTATTGTAAGCGGACCTTCGCATGCCGAAGAAATTGCTTTAGAAAAACTTACTTATCTTACTGTAGCATCGCAAAATAACAGTTATGCTGAAAGCGTAGCTTCTACTCTTGCCTGCAGGTATGTAAAAACCTCAACTTCAGATGATATTTACGGAACAGAATATGCTTCCGTCTTAAAAAATATTTATGCTATTGCAGCTGGTGTTTGTAAAGGCTTGGGTTATGGCGATAATTTTCTGGCAGTATTAATATCAAATGCTTTGCAGGAAATGGAAAGATTTATTGCTGTGGTTCATCCAATCAATAGGGAATTAACCAATTCCGTTTACCTTGGCGATTTAATGGTAACTGCTTATTCTCAATTCAGTCGCAATCGTACTTTTGGCACAATGATTGGTTCGGGATATTCGGTAAAATCGGCACAATTGGAGATGAAAATGATAGCAGAAGGTTATTATGCATGCAAATGCATTCATATTATCAATGAAAATTATAAGGTAGATTTGCCTATTGCCGATGCCATGTACAATATTATTTATGAAAACATTTCACCTTTCATCGAAATAAAAATACTTTCTGACAGGCTAAAGTAAGTTTTTATCGAATATATAGAACTTAAACTATACTATATTGTTCTTATACCATTCATTTTTATAATTTTGCAACAAACTTAATTTATTCATTTTAATTAAAAGAAACATGAAAAAACTTTTTTTTATCCTATTCATAACTATTGGATTAGGATCTTTTTCTTTGTCGGCACGTGCCATTAATCCACCTGATGAGGGTATGTGGTTACCTATGTTTTTAGATAGACTCAACTATGTAGATATGCAAAAAATGGGACTTCATCTTACAGCCGAAGAATTATACAGCATTAACCATTCCAGTTTAAAAGATGCTATCGTTAATTTTGGAGGTTTCTGTACTGCCGAGGTTATTTCTAAGGAAGGTTTGCTTTTAACCAATCATCATTGCGGTTACGAAGCCATTCAAAAACACAGTAGCGTTGAAAACGATTACCTTACCAATGGATTCTGGGCTTATAAAAAAACAGAAGAAATTCCTACTGAAGGTCTCACTGCAACATTTTTGGTTCGCATGGAAGATGTTACCAAAAAAGTATTGGAAAATGTAACAGATACAATGTCGGATGCTTCGAGAAGAACTGCCGTTAGAAAAGTGATTGACAAACTAAAAAAAGAAGCTACTGAAAAAGGAAAATATACGGTAGAGATCAAAGGATTTTTCGAAAACAACGAATATTATATGTTTATATATGAAGTATATGAAGACGTTCGTTTAGTTGGAGCTCCTCCATCGGCTATCGGAAAATTTGGCGGCGATACCGACAATTGGATGTGGCCACGTCATACAGGCGATTTTAGTATGTTCAGGGTTTATACTGCTCCTGATGGAAAACCTGCAAAATTTGCTAAAGATAA
>CAIZXK010000256.1 GCA_903936865.1 uncultured Bacteroidales bacterium
CATATAATTTCATTGAAAAAATTAAATTAAAATCGTAACTTTGCAAAAAAAAATATTAATCAACTATGGATGACGGTCCGGAGAAATATTGCTATTTAAAAACATTGATATAAAGGATACACATACTTTGTACTTTCCTTAATATCAAACTAAAAGGAGTGTACATGACATTACAAACTACTTTTTATTTAAGCCGAATTCTTGGTCATATTATTAAAGATGACGAAGGATATAATATTGGCAAATTAATTGATATTATTATTGAATTTTCCCCTAAAAAAAATGAAGATGAACCGATACGACCAAAAGTAATTGGTATTAAAGTTAGAACTGAAGATAGAAATGAAATTTCTTTTTCAATATTAAAATTTGAAATACAAAAAGTAAACAAAAATTTTTCTGTAATTTGTGCATTAGATATTGAAATACCTGATAATGAAATTACCAACTATTTTTTTCTAAAGGAAAATATTCTAAACAAGCAGATTGTTGACCTTAATGGCAAAAAGCTAGTTAAAGTAAATGACATTAGAATGGTATCAATTGCTGATAGTGCTTATGTTATTGCTGTAGATGTTGGTGTAGAAGGGTTTTTAAGAAAATATAAACTTGCAAAACCGTTAAGTATTTTTTTTAAAAGTTTCAAGATTAATTTACCATCAAAATTTATTTTATGGGATGATGTAGAAGCCGTCGATTATAGTAATTATAATATCAAATTATCAAAGGTATATTCAAAATTACATACGCTTCATCCATCTGATTTAGCTGATATAATAGAAGATTTGGGAAAAACATCAGGTGCTGTTGTTTTTTCATCCCTTGATGATGAAAAAGCCGCAGATGTATTGGAAGAACTTCAAACAAAAGCTCAAATACAAATAATTGAGAACCTAAGTATCGAGAAAGCTGCTGATGTGTTGGAAAAAATGCCTGCAAATGAGGCAGCTGATATCATAGAAGAGCTTAATGAAGATAGAGCAGAAAAGTTATTAAATGAAATGAAATCCGATGCTTCACAAGATATTAGGGAATTATTGGAATATCCTGATAATACTGTTGGTAGCTTAATGACTACGGAATTTCTATCATTTCATAAAAATGCATCTGTTGATGATGTATTAAAAACATTAAGAAAAACAAAACCTGATGTTGAATCTCTATATAATATATTTATTACCGGAGCAAATGAAAAACTTATCGCCACAGTACCTCTTAGAGATTTATTGGTTTCAGAACCATCAACAACATTGGCTAATATAATGAATAAAAATACAATTTTTCTTTATGATACTGATAAAATTGATAGTTTGGCTGAAATGGTTTCAAAATATAATTTATTGGCAATTCCTGTAACAAATTTCAATAAAAAACTACTAGGAATGGTTATCATTGATGATATAGTAGAGGATCTTGTAAATGATAGAAGAACAAATAAAAAGTAACAATTCTTAAATTTCCTTGTTTAAATGTTTCTTTAAAAAGACAGAAATAAATGGTAAACGCTTTTGATATAATAATAGTTGGAGCTGGACCTGCCGGATGTAGTTGTGCTATAAATTTGGCAGCCAGTAATTTAAAAATTGCAATTATTGAGAAATCTATTTTCCCCAGAGAAAAAATTTGTGGTGGTGGACTAAGTGATCGTTCAATAAATACACTTAAACGAATGCCAAATGAAATTTACAATGATTTTTTAAACCAAGTTGAAAAAGTTGATACAAAAGGAGCTCGTCTTTTTTCACCAAGTCAGCTTTTTTATGATGTAATTCCTCAAAATACTAATACTAATGGTTTTATTTGCAAACGTTTAGATTTTGATTATTTTCTATTAAATAAAGTAAAGGCATATAAAAATATAACAATAATTAATTCTAAAATAGAATCTGTAGAAATTAAAAGTGAATCTGTTATTTTAAAAACGGATAATGATATATTTACAGCAAAATTAATTGTTGGTGCAGATGGTGCTAATTCAATAATATCAAGAAGCTTAACAAATAATTTTAATATTAAAAAAAATAAAATTGTAGCTATAAGAGCTTATTACAAAAATATTAGTGGTTTCGATGAACGTAATCTTGGTGAATTACATTTTCTTAAAGAAATAATCCCAGGATATTTTTGGATTTTTCCTCTTGGAAATAATGAATATAATATAGGAATTGGTTCTTCAAAAATATTGCTGAAAAGAAATAAAATTATATTAAAACAGCTTATGAATGAAATTATTACAAATAATCCAATAATTTCAGAAAGGTTTAAAAATGCTGAATTAGTGGGTAGGGTAGAAGCTGATAGTTTGCCAATAGGAGGGGAGAATACTAAAATATTTGGGAATAGGTTTTTATTGGTTGGAGATGCTGCATCATTAATAGATCCTTTTTCTGGGGAAGGAATTGGAAATGCGTTACTTAGTGGCGAAATAGCATCGAAAACAATATTAAATTGTTTTAGTAAAAACGATTTTTCTGAAAATGAAACAAAAATATATCATAAAGCAATCAAAAAAAGATTATCAGGAGAATTTAAAATTCACAGAACAATGTATTATGTTACTAAAAATGTTGGATTTATAAATTTTTTAATGAATAAAGCAAATAATAACCGATATTTCCAACATACAATTCAACTTATGATTGATAATAGCCAAAAGAAATGGCTGTTTTTTAATCCAATATTTTACATAAACTTAATTTTAAAAAAATAATTATAATATGCTTTGCATAAGACGTAAAAACACAAATCCTTATTTTAATCTGGCCACTGAAGAATATGTTTTAAAAAATTTTGATGAAGATTCTTTTATGCTTTGGAGGAATGAACCTTCAATTATTGTTGGAAAACATCAAAATACATTAGCTGAAATTAATATTGATTATGTAAAAGCTAATAATATTCCAGTTGTACGAAGGTTATCAGGTGGAGGAGCTGTTTTTCATGATTTAGGGAATTTAAATTTTACATTTACAAAAAAAGGAAATAATGAGAATTTAATTGATTTCAGAAAATATACTGAACCAATTATTGAAGTATTAAATAAAATTGGTATTGAAGCAAAATTTGAAGGTAGAAATGATTTAACCATTGATAGCAAAAAGTTTTCTGGCA
>CAIZXK010000257.1 GCA_903936865.1 uncultured Bacteroidales bacterium
GGTTCAATTATGCCGGCAGTAGCTTCTTTCATTTTCAGTAGCCAGGCCATATTTTTACCCAATACACTCATTATCTGTTTTCCCTCTTCATCGTTGTGAACCTCTGACGGTGAAGTGCCATGTATAACATTCCAGTAATTGGAAGTAGCAATTATCATTTCTGAGTAGGTGAGGTAATGGTTCAGGCTATCGAAAGTAGTTGATCCTCCGGTTCTTCTTACAGCTACAATAGCAGCAGCCACTTTCTGACGCAATAGGCCACCGTTTGATCCGGCAACGTAAAAGAGCCTGTCCAGAAAACATTTCATGCTGCCTGCTATTCCCGAATAATAAACAGGAGAGCCCAGAATAATGCCATCACAACCTTTAACCTGCTGTATCCATTGATTAAGTTCATCCGTTGTGATTACGCACTTTTCATCCTTATTAATTTTACATTTGCCACAAGCCATGCAGCCATGTATCATTTTATTACCGATATGGAGTATCTCAAATTCAATTCCATTTTCTTTAAGTTCATCGCCAACCATGTTTAATGCATGAAAAGTGTTACCTTCTTTTTTGGGACTTCCGTTAATTGCTATTACTTTCATCTGTTATTGTTTATTGGTATTTAATTGTCGTATAATTAGCTTGTTATAAAACTTCATTGAGATGCTTTTTACACTAAGGTATATTCAATTCGTAATATCTTTCGGTAAAATTTTTGTCATTTACTAAGATTTCAAAGAAGGCAAAGTCCAACACAATTTCAGACTCATCTTCATTTTCAAATACAAAAGTATTGCCTTCCATCATTTATAATTTCTTTCCGGCTCCTTTTATATCTATCTCAATTTCTTTACAATTCATCATTTTAGTGTTTAAATCTTTGCCAATATTTCTAAAATGTGTATATTCCTTTACTATTTTGTTCATGTTTTATTTATTGTTTTTTTGTTAATTAATAGTTCGTTAAACTTTGACAAAGTATATTCCTGCAAAAGATTAATTGTTTGATTATTAAAATATAATGCAAATAAATACAACTTTGTCAAAGTTCCAAATATCTGCGGCTTAAAGAAGCTTAACGAAGTATTGATTAATGATATATAATGTTTTTCTTAAATTTTGCATGTATCATTGTTTTTAAACATTATTCATACAACAACCCTCCCAAATGCTTTTTGATTTCCATTCCTTTTTTTGTGAGTTTACATTTATATTCATTATCAGCTGTTAATAGTATTTCTATAATTCCATTTCTTAAAGCAGGTTTTAGATATTCGAGCTTAAAGTGAGCTTTATTTATTAATTGAAGTTTCTTCATTATTTCTGAGAAAGTAAAATCGCTATCCATAACTTTTATAAGGTTTTCTGTTTGCAAATTAAGTTGCATTTTACTGTAAGAAAAATCATTCTCAGAAACGACTCCTGTTTCGTTAGCCGATTGATATGTTTTGTTGGAAAACAGATTTTTCTTCAGTTCATTTCCCTTAGCCGTAAGCAAATATTTCTGAAACCTACTTTTGGGTTTATCGGGCATTGTCATTTCTATATAGCCTGATATTAGAGCTGGTTGCAGGTAGCCGATCCGAAAATAATCCCTATTGAATAATTTTAGTTTCTTCATTATTTCAGTTCTCGACAAACAACCTTCAAATTCTTTAATTAATAAAGCGACTTGCATGGTGACTTGCATGGTAGATTCTATTTGCTTTTCTTCAGATGTTCTTTTTCTTTTGTTTAAATTTCTCTTATAATCAGCATTTTGTAAATTGTTTTCAGAGTCGACTTGCATGGTATCATGCATGGTGTCTTGCATGGTTCCTGAGTCAGATTTTATAATTTCCATAAAATCGGAATTGTTGTTATAATCTTCATCATATGGAAAAACTATTTCCAGAAAATTGTCGCTAAGTTTAAAAACTCCTTTGTCGTATATTTTTAAAATTCTATTAATACCAGAACCGAGATGTTCTGTAAATTCCAAATCTCTGAATATCCGCATCAACTCTCGGTTGCGGGGCATGGAACGACCATTGAAAAAATCTTCGGTCGAAAGTCCTTCTATTAATCCACCATAAGATGTAATCACCAGACGATCAGCAAATATTTCGACCAAAGGTGATACTTCCCTTGTGTAGTCGTTGTGTACAATTGCATTTATAAATGCTTCACGCAGTGCAATGCGGTCAATCATTCTTTTTTGCTCACGTTTGGCAGCTCCGGTAATTCTGGTAAATGTCTTATTCTCAATTTCGAGTTTATCTAACACCCGCTCAGTGGCTTTAATCAATGAGCAAAATCCATAATCTTCATTTTCAATTAATTCACATTTATCTGTTCCTGCGTATTTAGCCACTTTTATAGAAACGCTGTTGACATCTGCCAATAAATATGAAACGTAGTTGTATTTCCCATCAGCTGTATAAAGGTCGAGATTCTGAATAAAAGAATCGTTTAATTGAAAGCTTTTTTCTTCGTAGTAAATTTTAAGTTGGGCAAAACTGTGATTAGTATATCTGGGCGAAACAATGTTTCTCAATGAATTTCTGGTACGGGAAGCATACAAACGATCTATCATTGAAATATCCATCTGCTTTAGCCCACTGCCAATCCGCATATAACAACCTGCCGGCGACATACCTAACGTTTTGATATAATATGGTTTTTCTGTTCCGCTTGAAATTACAATATGAATAATGGTTTTGTTTTCAATTTCTTCACTATACACATCGAAAAGGCCTAATGTAGTGGGTAATATATTGTTTTTGATACGATCGGTAATTGTAAGTTGAATTTTATCTTGTTCTTCAACACCCAAAATAGAACCATCATCAGCTATTCCGATATAAATATCACCTCCGGTTTTTGAATTCAGAAAGGCAACTATTTCTTTTTCCAATTTTTCGTTTACTATGGATTTGAATTCTGTTTTTTCATTTTCAACTAATCTGATCATTTCTTATTTGTTTTTCAAAAATTATTAATACATTTTCTTCTGTAACAAATTGTTTTTAAATTATTTCCCTTTACGTCAATTCCGCTTTGTAATTTATTGAAATATTTATATCAGGTTTAATACATTAGCAAGAAATCCATTACAGTCTTTTCATGCCA
>CAIZXK010000258.1 GCA_903936865.1 uncultured Bacteroidales bacterium
GCAGAACTTGACCATGCAATAGCAATACTTCCCGGAGAATTCTGATTTACACTTGAGTTGAAAGTATTATCTGTTACACCTAAGTATGTCATTTTACTGACATCATAATTCAAGAACAAGGTTACAGCGCCCATATCAGCTGGTAAATTATCAAAACTTACCGGAACAAGTGCCTGACTACCCTGAGTTGCTGAAACAATTCCTATACTCGCATTTCTGTTTGTAACATCTGGTGAAATAACTGAATTTGTATAGTTTACACCTTCATTATTTGTAAGTTTATTACTGAATACACAGCCCGTACCAAAAGTAACATTCGCATTGCCCACTCCGATATACCTAAATTTAAGTTTAAGAAACTCTCCATTAATATTTACATCAGTATTTGGATCAGGTGATGACCAGGTAATGCTTATTGTGTTTCCGGTATAATTAACATTTGCATTTTTAGTATTATTGGTAGGTCCGATATAAACCAATTTTGAATTATCATAGTTAATATTTAGCGTTATAGCAGCAATGCTATTATTACCTGTAGCAGCAAAAGAAGAAAAAGTTAAAGGTATTTCAAAATTATTACCCTGTACTGCAGTTGTATAAGATCCTAATTCAGCAAATGTAGTAGCTATTATCGGATTAATTGTTCCGTTAAAATAACTAACAGCTATATTAGTTGGTGTGTTATCTGAAACCAAACATCCTGAATAAAAATTAAGATTAGTTGCTGTGTTTCCATTATATATAAAATTAAGCTTTAGTTTATCCGTTGAATTTATATCGGCACCATTGGCATTATACCATGCTATGGTAATGATGCCATTGGCAACATTAGCACTGGCACCACTTAAGGTTCCTGTTGCTGAAATATTTACAAAGCTTAACCTGGTTTGATCGTATTGAATTTTTAATGTTAGAGCTCCCGCATTCGAGAATCCTTCAAACTTGATTGGAACCGTAACTCCTGTTCCGCTTACGGCATTTGTTCCTATAATACTTATTTTCGCATTATTAGTTGCAGCAGCTAGTACACTTCCATTGGTATAAAGTGGAAAAATTGGCGTTAATCCCTGAGTAACTTCACAAGTATTTAAAAAGCTTAAAGAACTTGTAATAACTCCATTTAATACAAATTTGAGTTTAAGAAATATGCCATCGGGAAAAGTCTGTTGTCCGCTTGCATTACTTGTAAAAAATGAAATATGTATTGTAGAATCAGTTGCGTTTGCTGAAATACCGGTTGCTGCATCTGATATACCGGTATAAGTAAGTATTGCAGGATTATAACGGATTTTTAATGTAACAGATCCAATACCAATAAAATTAGTAACATTTATTGGAACAGAAACTGACTCTCCCGGATTTGCAGTTACCGTTCCCAAAACAACGGTAGCTTGCCCTAAAGATGCTGATACAAGTATTAGCATCAGGATTATTGTTGAAAATATTCGTTTTATCATAGTTATATAAATTAGTTGTTATTCTACTGTTTTTATTATAGAAAAAATCCTTTTCAAGCCATCAGAAGTTAATTTCATTTTTTTAAGATCATTAAGTTTGTTATAAGAATTTTATCATTTTTTTTGTAGAAACGGGAAGGTAATGATTAACACTACCCTCCCGTTGAAAGAATTACTTTTCTAAAACTAATTTATTAGTTTTGACAAATGAACCGGATAATCCATTAACTTCTACAGTATATAAATAAATTCCTGAAGTTAATTTCAGTTCGTCGGCATCAATCACTTCCTGATAACTACCTGCATCTTTTACTCCCTGAGAAATAATTGCAATGGCATGTCCTTCATAGTTACTGATTGTGATTTTAACTGTACTCTTTTCAGAAATTACATAAGTTATATTAGTAGTTTTTCTAAATGGATTCGGGTAATTACTTACACTTATTCCGTTTACTTTATCAGAAGAAATAACATTAGAAAGTTTCAGACTAAAATTATCAATTCTTTTTGCATTAATATCTGCAAATTCACTTTCGTTTGTAATAGAAAATATTTCCATTGCATTTTCAAACGATTGTTTTGCTTTCAGTTGCAAACTGATAATTACATCTTCATTTTTAAATGAACTTCCATTAACATCTGCCCATGCTATTGAAATTTTACCATTATCAACGGTATATTTCATTTCAGCTAAAGCCGATGTAAGATTTTCAACTTCAAACAGTTTTTCATCATAATTCATAACCAAAGTCATAGCTCCTATTTTAGTTAAAGAAGCAGCCTTGATATCATAATTAAATGATTTTCCTTTTTGAACCTGAATCGTATGGTCTGATAAATCAACAATATCAGTTGATGATTTTGCAGAACCAATAATATAGGAACCATTTACATCACCACTACATAATCCCAGTAAATTCTGATCGATGAGATTAGCAGATAGATTAGTAATAGATATGGTTTCAAATTTCCAGTTTCCGGCAGGATATGAGGTAATGGTACCTACTGTACGAAGTTTAATATACAAAGCATCTAAAGATGATATTGAATTTGAAGCATTTACATCAGCAGACAAAAATTGAATTGCAGATAATGTATAAGTTCCAATTGTACTTTTCTGTACAATCAAGGCATCTGTTGCATTGTTTCCACCCCATACTCCATTGTAAGAAGCAGTTATAGTATAATCACTACCTACAGGAATATTTGTAAATTCATAATAACCTGATTCACCATTCAAATTGAAGTTAGGAGCAGTTGTAGTTGTTGCAACCACTGCACCAACGGCATTCTTTATAGTAACCGTAACATCATTCATTGGAGTTAATGAACCATAAAATGCTAAGTTATCATAATTTACATATCCGCTGATTGATTTTCCAACAACAGGAACTGTTACATTTTCTGTAGCTGTGGCACTGCAACCATAAGGTGCAGCCGAAGTTTCAGTTACTGACACGGAACGTGTAGCAGCTGAACCTGTCCAATTAACATGAATGCTGTTAGTTCCCTGACCACTTGTAATACTGCCACCAATAACCGTCCATGAATATAAATGGTTAATTGTGGAAGGTGTAGAATACACTTCGTCTGCAACAGTAACAACGGTTAGATTTCCGGAAATTACAGGAGCAGGTACTGCAATAGATACAGTTAAAGTAGTATAAATAGAACAATGTGAGTTAGATTCGGTAAGTTGTACAGTAGCAGTTGTGATATTGTTATTCCAGATAACATTAATTGAATTATTGTTATTTGAATTAATTACACCACCTGTTACCGACCATTGATACGTATTACTTCCAACCAATGGAGTAGAATAAGTTATCTGTGAATTAGGACAAGCAGTAATATCACCGCTAATTACAGGAGCAGGAATTGCATAAATTTCTGCATTATCAGTTGCGGTAACAGAAGACAGACTATAATTTCCAGCATCAGCACCACCCAAGGTTAAACTGCTTGCTGTTACTGTTTGAATACCAGCAGCAGCAGTTGCAAAGTTTGAACTTCCAACAATCAATGTTACAACATCAGGACTAATAACTCCCGACAGCGTTTGGCTGCTTAATGTAGCAGTAGTAGTTCCATCAGCACATTTGTCGTTAGCTGTGATTGATGGTGTAACTGATTTTGGAGTAATTGTGAAATTAGCACCTGTATAATTTAGTGTATAATTGCTACTTAATGCCAATGTACCTTGAGTTATAGCATAAGGACCCCCTAGAACAGTCTGACCTGGATTACGTGATAAAGAACCAGTAAATGCATCAGATCCAATTAATGATGGAGCATAACCATAGCTAAATACAGGATCTACAGCACCATAAACTTTTGTTTGTCCGGTATTTGCTGTAACAGTTATAGGCATTGCATCTACAGTTAATGTCCCTGTTGGGTAAGTAATAGAATAGTTGCTACCTAAACCTGTTGAGAAAGTAACTGCTGAAGGTGTTATTGTATAACTTCCTACGGCTGCTGTTACTAAATCTCCTGAA
>CAIZXK010000259.1 GCA_903936865.1 uncultured Bacteroidales bacterium
GAATATATTATTTGTCGGAATTTTTATCTATTTGACTTTTGGAAAAATAACCGAAATAAACATTAAAAAATCATTTATTAGTATAAATGTATTTATGTTTGTATTTATGATGTTACTTACTTTGTATCATCTATTTGCAAATTAGAAATTTTTTTCTAGATAAAAAAAGCGTATTATGAAAAATTCAAATACGCTTTTTTATTTATTAAACAATTAGATTTCAATATCTTTCTATACTTAATTTAGAAACAGCTGCATCGATGTTTAAATAAATTTTATTAGCAGCTTTTTCAAAATCAGCAGTACGGTAAACATCATTTATTTTAGTAAAATTTTCAACATGCAAACTAGATAAAACGTTATCACCCCTAAATTCACAGCCAGATTCCTTTGGTATACTAATTTTGATAGATGATGCACCAGCTTCTATATCAATATTTAATAATGAAAGTTTATTTCCAACCTTTAGTTTTATATCTGATGCTCCTCCTTCAAATTTTATTGTTTCAATTTTAAAATCTGTTAAATCAAAGTCAACGTCAGAAGCTCCAGCTTCAAATTTTAATGTCCATATTGGATTAGAATTAAGTAAAATACGGGTATCGTTACCTTTATCTTTATTATTAATCCTTATAACATTTGTTTCTAATCCGATTTTTACAACTTTATTACTATCCTCATTAGAAACCAGCATTTTATAATCTCCAATATTGCCTTTACTTTCAAAATCGATAAGTTTATCTGTTTTACCCATTATTTTAAAATTTCCGGCAACTGCATCCATTTTTAAGGTTGCATGTGTAATTGTAGAATCGTAAGATTCTGATATGTTTTGTTCTGTCCATTTTTCCTTATCGTTTTTATTAAAATGCCAACCAAAATATATATCAGATTTATAATAATTTACAAGCCACAATCCTATTACCAACGAAACTAGCATAAGGATAAATTTAATATAATCTTTGACCGGAATAAGGGAAATTCCCCAAAATATTAGTAATAAGGGCCATAATTGAAAGAGCATCACCCAATTAAAATTTATTACATCCATATTTTTAAGTATGAACATAACTCCAATAGCGATAAGCACTATTCCCCAAAATATATTTTTGTATTTCATGGTTATATATTGTTATTGATTATCAGTATTTTTCTTTGTAAAATTGCGCATTAATATTGTAATACCTATTACTATTAAAATAATTGGCCATAAATCGCCAAAATTTATTTGTGGTACAAATCTATCAATCAGGAATAAAACGCCTAATGTTATTAAAATTAATCCTCCGGTTAAATTACCATGATAGTTTCTTTTTTCTTTCTTTTGTTCAAAATTGTTTTCCATATTATTTGAATTGTTAATTTCGGAATCAATTGATTCACTGTTTTTAGTATCGTTTGAAGTGCTATTAATACTAACTGGTTTTTCGGGGATTACTATCCATAGTATAATATAGATAATTACTCCGCCTCCACCAAATAATGCTGCCAATACAAAGGCAACTCTTATTAAAACCGGATCGATAGTAAAGTGTTCGGCCAAACCACCTGCAACTCCACCTATCGTTCTGGTTGTATTACTTCTGTATAATTTTTTTTCTTCAGTCATTTTAAATAAATTTATTAATTACGTGATGCTTCGGGCATCATTATCCATAAAATAATATAGACAATAAATCCTGCTCCGAAAATTGCAGTTAATACAAAAATAACTCTGGCTAAAACCGGATCTATTGTAAAATATTCACCAATACCACCACAAACTCCTCCTATTACTCGGTTTGTATTACTTCTTAAAAGTCTTTTAGGTTCCATTTTTGCTTTTTTATTTGATATGACGTAAGAATATATTGTTAGGTTACAAAAGTAATATTATTTTGTGCAAAAAGTTAAAAAATATAAAGTTTAATAATCAATTAAATAATCAGATTATTTATGAATTATCAATATAGACATCCACTTTGCTAGTTGATATAGGATTTATTTTAACCTGAAATCTGAAAATTTTCTGAAGATTAAATGTATAGTAATTATTTTCAGCTATTGTGATTTGAGTTATCTGATGAATTACAAGTTGTTACTAATATTCTTGCTTAAAATAAGGTTCTGCTAATAGTTAAATTAACTCATCTTCCCAATACTTTCCGTTGAAAACACGTAATGTTTTGAATCCTATTTCTTTAAGTGTTAAGTTTGTTTCATTTAATAAGAGAAATAGTTCTTCTGGTTTGTGTGCATCTGAACTTACTGTTATTGGAATTTCCATTTTCAAAATTTGTTTCAAAACATCTGTTCCTGGAAATAATTCGTCAGAACGTTTTTTGTATAAGCCTCTCGTATTAACTTCAACTATGGTTTCTTTTTCTTTAATGATTGCTAAAGTTTCAGAAATTAATTGCTGATACCATTTTTCATTCTGCAAAAAATATCGATTTCGATTATTCATTTTTATTTTGTCGAAATGACCGATTATATCTGGATTTTGATTTAAAAGCATTTCATTTGTCTGATAATAAAAAGCTGTAACACCCTCTTTTATATTGTTATCAAAAGCTCTTTGTAAGCCTTCATCATATTCTTCTATTTTAGCACCATCGATAAACCAGAGTTTTTTGGTTTTGATATTTGTAACCAAATGAATTGAGCCAATTGTATAATCCAGCTTACCTTGTTTTCTGAAATCATTAAAATCTTTAGTTAATCCAGGAATATAATCAATCTCTAATGCTAAATATATATCAATCTGATTTATATATTTTTCTTTAAGCTCTCTTATTTTTATAAAATAATTTTCAAGATTATCTTCTTTAATTGCAAAACTGTTTTTAAAAGGGACTGGAGCATGACCAGAAAAACCAAGTTTTTTAAAGCCTGAATCTATTGCTTTTTTAACATAAGTTTCTGGTTCAGAATTGCCATCACAAAAATTAGTATGAGTATGAAAATTGAATAATTGCATATATTTAGCTATAATATAAAAAAATGAATAATTGTTTATAACTCATCTTCCGTTCCATCTACAATTTTATATAGTTTATCTTGACGGCGAACAATATCCTTAACCAGAATTGAACACATTTCGCCCTTAATTGCTTTTTCAACTGGTTTTAAATCAACACGTATCTCGCTTATAACATCTTCATAAACCCCAGTGGTAGGTCCAATGATATGAATTTCATCATCTAAGTTTAACGAATGTGTTTCTATTTTAATTTCAGCTACATTTAAATTAGCAAAAAAATTACTGATTTTACCAATATATACTTTCTTTTTTGTAGCCTGTGAACCATATCTTTCTGTCCATTCGCCCATCTTTTTCCCTAAATAGTATCCATCCCAAAATCCACGATTATAGACTGATTTCAGCATTTTATTCCATCTAAGCTTATTTTCTTCATTATAGTTTCCTTCAAAATATGCATCAGCAGCTTCACGATAGCATCTGGTAACAGTTTTTACATATTCAGGTGATCGACCTCTGCCTTCTATTTTCAATACTCTGACACCAGTGTTTAAAATAAGATCGAGAAAGTCAATGGTTTTTAAATCTTTTGGCGACATAATGTATTCATTGTCAATTTCTAATTCTGTTCCTCCATCTTTATCAGTAACATGATATGGACGACGGCATAATTGAAGGCATGCTCCCCGGTTTGCTGAAGAATTGAGATTATCCAAACTTAAATAGCACTTTCCAGAAACGGCCATACATAAAGCTCCATGTGCAAAGATCTCAATTTTAATCAGATCGCCATTTGGTCCTTTTATCTGTTCCTTCTCAATGGTTTTAATAATTTCAGCTACTTGTTTTAAACTTAGTTCGCGGGCAGTTACCATTACATCAGCAAAAAGGGAATAAAATCTAACAGCTTCAATATTTGTAATATTACATTGTGTAGAAATATGAATTTCCATTCCAATACTTCTCGCATAACTTATTACAGAAATATCAGAAGCAATAATTGCTGTAATTCCATGGTTTTTTGCAGCATCTACAATCTCTTTCATTTCAGTCATTTCATTATCATAAATAATAGTATTTACAGTAAGATAAGACTTTACATTATTTTCTTTACAAAAATTACTAATTTCAATTAAATCAGCTATTGAGAAATTATTTGAAGACTTTGCCCTCATGTTTAATTGTCCAACACCAAAATAAACTGAGTTGGCACCGCCTTGAATTGCAGCTCTTAATGCTTCATAAGAACCTACCGGCGACATGATTTCTATGTCGTATTTTGTCATAATAATATTTTTTGCAAAAATAAGAAATTTATTACGAATACGTTTTCGTAATGAAAAGTGAATGTAAAATATAGAAATACAGTGTGTTCGACTATTGTAAAGTTATGTTATTCTTTACATGTTTATCCAATAGATGCATTAATAATTGCTTTGATATTGGTTTTGTGAGATAATCATTACAACCTGCAGCTATAACCTGTTCCCGCTCTGTTTGAAATGCATAAGCCGTTTGTGCAATTATTGGTAAATCAGGTCGAAACGCCTTAATCTGTTTGGTTGCTTCAATTCCATTCATTACAGGCATTTTTATATCCATTAATATACAACTTATATTTTTCTTATTTTTGGTAATTTCAACTGCTTCCAAGCCATTAATTGCTCTAATAACTTCAAGATGAGCTTTGTTTAAAATCATTTCCAATAAAGCGTAACTGGTATCATCATCTTCTGCAATTAAAATCGTGTTGTGATTTAATTTTAACAATGGTGTTTTCTTTTCTTTTTCCATCATAGTTATTTTGCTTATTTTAATTGGAATTTTTATGTAAAAAATTGTACCTTTATCAACCTCAGATTCAAGCCAGATTTTTCCTTTTAAAGCATTTGTAAGCCCTTGGCATATTGACAATCCCAAACCAGCACCTTCAAATCCTCTTGACATAGATGTATCTGCCTGAAAGAAACGTTCAAATATTTTTTCTCCTATTTCTTTTGGAATACCAGATCCTGTATCTTTTACATAAAATTCAATTTCATTCCCTATAATAGAATATCCAACTTCAACAAATCCCTTTTTTATAAATTTCAAACTGTTGTTTATAAGATTGGTTAATATTTGATGAATTTTCAAACTATCGGATATAATATAATTTTCAGCATGAGTTTCGTTCTTTATTTTTCTTAATTCGATATTTTTTATTTCGGCATTTATAATAAATTGGTTTAGAATATCATCGAGAAGCTTGTCAATAGAAAATCCTTTTTCAATGATGGTAATATTACCCGATTCGATTTTTGAAATATCAATGATATTATTTATGAGTTCAAATAATCGATTTCCACTATTCTGAATCATAGTGGCATATTTCTTTACATCTTCAGCTATTAATTCATCATCGGTAAGCAAACTGGCAAATCCTAAAATTCCGTTTAAAGGAGTTCTTATTTCATGCGACATATTCTGAAGAAAAGCAGTTTTTAACCTATCACTTTCTTCTGCTCTTTCTTTTGCTGAAATCAGTTGTTCTTCCGTATTTTTGCGTTCAATGAAAATACTCAATTCATGAGCAATAATTTCTAAATTACTAATACTCTCGTTGTTATAAGCATTTGGATTGTTATAGCTTTGAATAACAATTGCTCCAATTACCTTTTCATCAATTTGCATTGGAACACCTAACCAGCATTCTGCTCTTGATCCTATCAGATTGATTTTTTCATCTGTAGCCAATTTTGCTATATCCGACTTGCTTAATAATAATGATTTTTTATTTTTCACTACCAATCCGGTTAATGATTTTTCAGCAGACCATTCATCTAAAATTCCTTCATCATGTTCATCTATTTCATAAGGAGTTGACAACATTTCAGTTTTTTCATCATATAGTGCAATAATAAAATTGGTTGTATCTATAAGTTTTGAAAGTTCGTTTCTTACAGTAGTATATAATTCATGAATATCTATTGCTGTAACCATTGCATTTGCAATATTATACTGAACCTTATTTGCTATTTCATTTTTCTTTCGGTACGATATATCTGAAATGATTGTTGCAAATTGATTTTTTGTAGGTTGGAATGCTCTAACCTCAAAGTATTTACCAAGTTCCACTGAAAAATTGTCATACAATATTGGTTCTCCGTTTAATGCAACTTTTCCATACTTTTCTATCCAGTATTTTTCAGTATCAGGCATTAGTTGTAAAACATTTTTCCCTATTATCTCTTCTTTTTTTAATCCTGTTATTTTTTCAAAAGCAGGATTAACATCCAGAAATTTATAATCTATTGCATTTCCATTTTCATCAAGTATGATTTCATGTAATGCAAATCCGTCAAACATTTCCAGGAAAAGTTTTTCATATCTTTCTTCAGCAGACTTACGTTCCGTTTCTTTCCAAACAGAGTTCATCAGAAGCGAAAGTTGCAACACGTCAGTTTCGGTATAATCTGTAGCTTTATTCGCCACTCCAACTACTCCAATAATTTCATCCAGGTTGAATATTGGAATTGTCATAAAGGTGTTGAGAGCTATGTGTCCTTCGGGAAATCCTTTTTTTAATGAATTTTCAGCTTTAAAATTATTTACAATTATAGGTTTTCGTTGCCTTACAGCCTCTCCCCATATACCGGTTTTGTCTAATTCATAGCATGTTTGTGGATTAATTACTCCACATTCCGTCATGACATGTTTTGACCAACTGTTTAAAATAAATTCCTTTTTTTTGCTATTATACCAATAAATATATCCGATTTGACTTTCTGTAAGTTTTATGGCTTCATTTAAAGAAAAATCGAGAAATTCCTGAACACTGGAACTGTTTGACTGTAAAATATTAATTATACCTTTAAGTCTGATATTATTTAATATTATTTCTTTTTCATTTTTCTTTTTTTCGGAAATATCTCTTAAGGTTCCAACAAGATATACTGGTTTATTGTTTATATCTAAAGTTAGATAAAAACTACCATTTATCCATTTAATATCCTTATTTTTACATATCATTCTAAACTCACGTTCAATAAATTTTTCACCTCTGTTTAATGTGTTTATTAAATCGTTTTTAATATCCGTTAAATCAATAAGATCTTCTGGATGAAATAATTTTGTCTGGATTTCATGTCTCATTTCAATTATTTCGTCGATGGTATAGCCTAAAATCTGATAAACGGATGGGCTAAAATAATCAATGGAATAATCATCGATATTTTGTCTGAAATGTATATCATTAGTTGTTTCAATTATTTCCCTGAATTTATGCTCACTATCCTGTAATGCTAATTCTGTATTCTCTCTTGCTTGCATTTCTGATTTTAACTCATTTAATAAGCTGAGGGTTTTTTTATTAGATTCCCTTAGTTCTTTTGTTTTTTCTTCAACAAGAATTGCAAGTCGTTCTTTTTCAGTTTCTTTATCATTGTTTGCTGCTTTTATTTTAAGCATGGCATTTATCTGAGCAATCAATTCGGGTTCATCAATAGGTTTGGTAAGAAAACCTTCAGCACCTACCTCCAATGCTTTTATTCTAATGGATTTATCACCTCTAACGGCTGTGAGAAAAACGACAGGAATGTTTTTTAGGTATTTATTGGATTTCATTCTTCTACATACTTCAAAACCATCAATTTCTGGCATAATGATATCTAAAAGTATAATATCGGGGTCATGTTCCAACGCTAAATCAATTCCTTTTTTCCCATCAATTGAAGTTAAAACAGTTGCTTGAGGGAAAAGCTCATTAATAACAGCCTTAATAGTTGTTAAATTGTCTATATTATCATCTATTACAAGGATTTTAACACTATTTGCTTCCATATAAAACTTGATTTATTGTATTGAAAAATATTTTTTCTTCGATGGGTTTAGTTATATAACCATCAAACCCATAAGACATTATCTTTTCTTTTTCGCCTTTCATTGCACTTGCAGTAAGTACAACTATTGGAATATCCTTAGTTGATTCATTTTGTCGTATTCGTTTAAAAGCTTCAATTCCATTCATTTCAGGTAAAGCAATATCCATCAGAATTAAGTTTGGTTTATATTTTATTGCTTGCTCTACACCTTCAAATCCATTTAATGCTTCCAATATATCAAATTTATCGTCAATAAGAGCTTTGGTTGTAATCATATTATCAGGATTATCCTCAACGATAAGCACAAGTGGTTTCCCTTCTATTTTCTGAAATTTAATAGTTGGTTTTTCATGTATATCAATCTTAGATGTCAGCATTTTTGCAACAGCATTTAATAACTCAATTTTGTTTACATCCCCTTTCTGAATCAATTGTATTATATTATTGGTTTTGAAAAAATCATAGTCCTTCTTTTCTATATGCTTAGCTGTTAGAATTATGATTGGCAACAATTTTGTTTTTTCATTTTCCCTTACTAATCTGATTACATCAAATCCATCTATTTCAGGCATCATCAGATCCAGAATCATTGCATCCGGTAGTCTGGAAGTAAGAGATTTCATTGCTTCACCTCCATCTTTTGCAACTTCCAGGTTGTAACCTTCAGCTTCCAGCATATATTTTAATTGTATAATTGCTGGTTCGCTATCTTCTACCAGTAATATTGTCTTTTCGTTTGGATTATCTAATTTTTCAGCCTTTAAATTAGCTGTGGTGGATGTTAATGACGAATAATCATGTGAAATGTATTGAGATAAAAATTTTGTTTTTAAAGGGATGATCAATGTAAACTCCGATCCTTTTCCAAGTTCACTTTTCACTTCAATTTTACCTTCCAATAAATTGGCATATTTTTTAGCAATTGCCAAACCAAGACCAGTGCCTCCATATTTACGTGAAGTACTGCCATCTGCTTGTCGGAATTCATCAAAAATATGATTGATTTGATATTCGGAAATTCCTATTCCAGTGTCAGTAATTGCAATTTTTACATATTCTTTGGTAAGTTTTGATGTAATTTCAACTTTTCCGGTTTCTGTAAATTTTATAGCATTCCCAATCAAATTTTGGAGAATATGTCTGCATTTATTAAAATCTGTTTCTATATGAGGATAATTATTGCTTTCGTTAAGAACCAATTGTATGTTTTTAAGATGTGCCTGAGGTTCTATTGTTGATATAATTTCGTCAAGAAGTTCTTTTAAATTAAATTTATTAATTTCAATATCATCTTTTCCTGCTTCAATCCTTGATAAGTCAAGAATATCATTAATTAAGTGTAGCAAATGCTTTCCATTTCGTTCAATTACTTCTATATAGCTGTATTCCTGTTCGTTGATTTGGTCTTTCAGCCTTCTGTTGAGTACTCCCGACAATGCAATAACTGAATTTAGTGGAGTTCTGAGTTCATGGCTCATATTTGATAAAAAATTAGTTTTCAGTTTGTTTGCTTCATCCAATTGTTTTTTTTGTAATTCAAGTTCTATGTTTTGTTCGGTAAGTTCATTTGTTTGCGAACTAAGTTCATTCTTTTGTGATTCCAGTTCGCTGTTTTGTTTTTCGAGTTTTTCTGAAAATTTCATGATTGTACGTGTAGCTAAAATGCTAATAATACGGGCAATAATACCTTGTAATTCGTGAATTAGTTTTAGAGACAATTCACTCAAAACGGAAGTAGTTGCAATGGATATAATGGCAACTGTTTCATCATTTGATAAAACTGGAATTGTAATGATTTCATTAGGTTTTATATAGCCGGAAACTGCAATAAAATTGAAACCTGAATTTTCAGAAATATTCTTGACAATTTCAATTTTTTGAGATACCAATGATTTTCCAAATTCTCCTTCAGGAAATTTAGCTGAAAATGTTTTTACTGCATTACTTTCTAACCCAATAGATTCAAAAAGTTCAAAATTGGTCTTATCTTCATTGAGCAGGTAAATTGCAGCAATCTGAGAATCTGTGTGTTTTAATAAATAAGAAAGTAAAATTTTACTAAATTCATGTGGCTTATCTTCACTTAACAACTCACCTGTAATTGTTGTAATTTTTTCGTTTAGTATAATCTGTTTTTCAATTGTTTCTGCTAAATTATTAAATGAATTGGATAGATTGCCAAATTCATTTTTGGATTTGTAATGACTACGGGAATTTATCTTGCCTATGCTAAAATTTTGTGTTGCTTTTTCAATTTCTGATAAGGGTTGGCGAATATTTTTCAATAAAAAGTAAATAATAACAAAAGTGAGCAATAAAATTATCACTACATATATTACGAGTTGACGAGTCAATGCATTATGAAGTAAAATGGTATTTTGATATAAATTTTCAGCTTTTTTAAATGAAAAATTATCAATTATCTTAATATGCATTAAAATATCATCAACTTGCTTGCCTCCTTCTCCAGATCGTTTAGTTCGTGAAATAGCTTCTTCAACTTTGCCATTTTTAAAAAGTCGCATGGTTTCTTCTCTGATAGTATTCCATTTCACAAAATTATTAAAAGTACTATCAATATCATTTTTTGGACCTAAATAACGGTCATATAATATGTCGAATTGTTTATTAGCATCGGTTTTGTAAATTTCAATTTCCTGAATTATAGAGGATAATTCCTTTTCATTTTGTGAAAAGCCTAAGTCTTTCATTCCCCGATGTATCAAAAGGATGTCTGTTTTCAATTCACCAAGAGCACGACGTACCTGTAAGGGATTGTTGTATATTAATGTCGTTTCATTTGCCATTTTAACTGTTTGTTCCCAAGCGATGTAACTAAGGATTAATATAAATAGCACGATAATTCCAAATCCAAGCTTTAGCTGATTTCCTATTTTTAAATCTGTAATTTTCATAAATCTGATGTGTTCAATATTTATTATTTTGCTGAAAAATTGCAGTTGATGAAAATCCATTATTGAATTCAGCTTTTTTAACGATTTCTTTTTCAGTTTCTCCTGTAATAAGATAACCGTTTTCTGCAATACAGTTCTTTATTTTGTTTAATATAATTTGTCTGTTTTCTTCGTTATAATAAAAAAGGATATTACAACAGAAGATTAAGTCGAAATCACCGTAAATACTTTCAATCGGGCATAATATTTTATCTGATAACAAGTCGAAATATGAGAATGAAATATTCTTTTTAAAAATTGGTAATATCTTAATTACTTCATTTTCTTTTTTAAAGTAATTTTGAAATCTTTTTAAGGTAATATTTCCAAGTTGCTCTTGAGTATAGATGCCTTTATTTGCATTTTCAATAGCAGTTAAACTGATATCTGATGCAAATATCCGATACGATATTTTGTTTTCGATAGTTGAATTGTATTCATCAAAAAGGATTGCGATTGAATATGCTTCCTGTCCTTCGGCACAAGCAACAGACCATATTCTGATTTCA
>CAIZXK010000260.1 GCA_903936865.1 uncultured Bacteroidales bacterium
ACTTGCATTAATAATTCACAACTGCCTTACAATATTGTTCTTACAACAAAAAATGAATGTGGTGCTCCTTTCAAAAGCTATGGTCCGGTTGAGGTTTATGCACCACCCGATGCACATGTAAATGTAACAAATGATTCTATGTGTGTTGGAAATCAGGTTGTTTTTCTTAATCAGACTATCCCTAATTTATGTGCTGCAAATCCACGGACTCTATATACCTGGAATTTTGGAAATGCAATTGTTGGCCCATTGCTTGCTCCCTTAAATAATCCAACACCCGGCATTTCACACACATATAATCAGGCAGGTGTTTACAATGTAATATTGACAGCAGCAAACACATCACCTGCTTCTACAGGAAAACCGGGATGCGGAAGTACTGTCGATTCTATAAAGGTTTATATTTTTGAGGCTTATGCTGATTTCACTTTTGATACGGTTTGTTTTGGAAATCCCACTCAATTTACAAATTTATCAACTACTCCCGGTGGAATTATCACTTCTCTAAGCTGGAATTTTGGTGATGGAAACTTTTCGAACCTACAAAATCCAGTTCATACATTTGCTAATCCTGGTCATTATAATGTGAAATTGACCATAGTAAGCAGTTTGGGTTGCACTGATGTAAAATACGATACCATTATTGTTGATTCATTACCAACAGCCAATTTTTTAATAACCAAAACCTGTTTGGGTGATACCACTTTTTTTAACAACTTATCTGTAGCAAATGCTGATAGCTTAATTTCGTTTTTATGGGATTTTGACGATGGAAGTTCATCTGTATTAAAAAATCCGTTTCATATATATCAGGATAGTGGATTGTATCATGTAAAACTAAGTGTTTTTAACAACAAATCATGCGAAAGAGATACAACTATTTCTTTTACAGTTTACCCCAATCCAATTGCTTCTTTCTATACAGATACAGTTTGTTCGGGTTATCAGCGTATTTTTAGCAATAATTCCATACCTGTAGCTGGAAGTTTAATTTCCTATTTTTGGAATTTGGGCGATGGAAGCGGATATTCCCAACAAATGGATACCACTTATATTTATTCAGGAACTGGCACTTATCCTGTAACTTTAAAAATTTCCGATATCAATGGATGTATTGATGATACAACAATCAATGTTTATCTTGGACCTGTACCTATTGCCGATTTTTCTTTTGATACAGTATGTTTTACAACACATACTCATTTTACAAATACTTCCAACAATCAGGGTGTACCAATTTCTTTATCTTATTGGGATTTTGGCGATACAACAACTTCAAACCTAACAAATCCAGTTCATTTATATAATAATTTATCTGTATTTAATGTAACCTTAAAAGTAACAAATGTTAACGGTTGTATCGATTCCATTTCAAAAATTGTACTTTTAGATACTTTACCAGTTCCACATTTCAGTTTTACTACTGTTTGCAAAGGAGATACCACAACGTTTAACGATTTATCTTTTGCCATTGGGAGTAGCATCACTGCCTGGAATTGGGATTTTGGTGATGGAAATAGCTCATCTTTACAAAATCCAACACATATATTTTTGAATTCAGGAAATTATAATGTTACCCTAAATGTTACTGATGCCAAAGGATGCAGTAAAGATACCATAATTACCGTAACGGTATTGAGTTTGCCACAACCTTCTTTCACTGTTACTACACCATGCAAGGGACAAACTGCAAATTTTGTTCCAATAGCAGGAAACCCTGTTTATAATAATTGGAACTGGAATTTTGACAATAACAATGATACAAGTTTACTTCAGAATCCTACATATACATTTCCTCAATCTATTACTTATAATGTAAAATTAGAAGTAATTGATGCTAATGGATGTATTGGAGATACCATTCAAAATGTTTTTATTAGTCCATTGCCTGTTGCCAATTTTTACTACGATACAGTTTGTTATGGTGATTCCACTCACTTAACAAATGCTTCAATTGATTCAGGATATGCAATTAACAGCTGGAATTGGAATTTTGCCAATACAGGAAATGCTAATATTGCAAACCCAAGTTATTTATTCAATAATGCAGGATTTCTAACAACTACATTAGTGGTTTCCAATATTTATGGTTGCCTGGATACTGTTGTTAAATTGGTAAGAATTGATACAATTCCTTTTCCTGATTTTTCAGCAACAACTGTTTGCTTGGGAAATACCACTCATTTTACAGACTTTTCAACAACAAGTGGTGCAGCAATTAATTCATGGCAATGGGATTATGGTGATGGAATTACTTCCAATCTGCAAAATCCACAGCATACTTATGGTAGTCCGGGTGTTTTTAATGTTAATTTAAATGTAATCAAATCAAATGGATGCAATAATGATACAACTATCGGTGTTTTGGTTCATCATTTGCCTCAACCTGTTTTTACTTTAAGTAATGTTTGCATTAATAATGCAATTTCTTTTACAGCGATAGATAGTTTGCATCCATCAATCAGCTGGCAGTGGAATTTTGGAGATGGAAATACAGATACGGTGCAACAACCATTTCATACCTATTCAAATTCGGGAAATTACCTTGTTCATTTGCATATTGTTGATACAAACTATTGTGAAGCTGATACCAGTAAGAATATTTTTATTTCAACTTTACCAGTTGCCAATTTTTCTTTTGATACCAATTGTTTAGGCGAAGCAATCTCCTTTATTGATTTGAGTGTTGATTCCAACTACACAATTACTGCCTGGAACTGGAATTTTGGAGATACAACTACTTCATCGTTGCAGAATCCGATTCATTTTTATGGTAATTCTGGATTATATAATGTAAATATGCTGGTTACAAATTCAAATGGTTGTAGCGATACTGCCATTTTTGCAGTTTTGGTAGATACGCTTCCTGTTGCAGGATTTAATGCCAATAATATTACTATTGGAGGTATCACAAATTTTACAGAAATCTCTATCGCAAATTCAGCATTTATCAATAGTTGGAACTGGGATTTTGGAGACGGAAATACTTCGAACCAACAAAATCCAGGTCATATTTATAATCAATCGGATACATTCTCTGTAAAATTAACTGTAATAAATAGCAATGGTTGCATCGATTCAATAATCAATAATATAATTGTTTATCCATTGCCCGATCCTGATTTTACTGTTAGTCCGGTTTGTTTGGGTGATAGTTCTCATTTTATCGATAATTCATTAAGCACGGGTGGAAATGTTATAAACTGGCATTGGAACTTTGGTGATGGATCTTTTATAAATTTGCAAAATCCATCTCATAAATATACGATAGCCGGAAATTATACCGTTTGGCTTATTGTTACTGATGTTAACGGAAGTATAGACAGTATTTCACATATCGCAGTTGTTAATCATATACCTGCAGCAGATTTTGTGTATAATCCCGTTTGCTCCGGAGTTATTTCCAGTTTTATCGATAGTTCTTCTGTAAATGGAAGTATTATTACTCAGTGGAACTGGAATTTTGGTGACGGAACAACTGTTTCAACCATTCAAAATCCATTGCATCAATATGCAGTTGTTAATTCAGCTACTAGTTATAATGTTACAATTATTGTTAGTGATACCAATGGATGTGTGGATACATTATCAAAACAGATAACAATTTATCCTCCGGTTACAGCTGGCTTTATTTCCGATACGGTTTGTAATAATTCAGCTGTGCAACTTGTTGATAATTCATTTAGTGCAGCAGGAAATATTGTAGCATGGGATTGGAATTTCGGGAATGGAAGCGGAGTGAGTAATCAGCAAATTCCAGTTTATACTTATACTAATGTGTTGAATAGCACATTATTTAACGTAAGATTAATAGTAACGGATACCTTATCTTGTAAGGATACGGTTTATAATCAGCTTCTTGTACATCCGCAACCACAAGTAAATTTTAATGCCGACACAATTTGTCTGGGTTCAATTACTGTTTTTACCGATTTAACTTATAGTAATGGTGGAGCACTTTCTGCCTGGAGTTGGGATTTTGGAGGTATCGGAAGTTCTTTGTTGCAAAATCCAACCTATACTTTCTCAACCTGGGGAATTTACAATACAACGTTAACTGTTACTGATGTTAATGGATGTTCTGCTTTTAAAATGATTCCGGTTACTGTAGATTCAATTCCTGATGTAAACTTTACATTTCAGGGTAATTGTGCAAGCGGGCTAATTAATTTTACAGATGCAAGTTTTCCTCATGGAAGTCCAAACTCAAACTGGAACTGGGATTTTGGCGATTCTTATTCTTCTACATTGCAAAACCCGGTGCATTATTATACTGCTGTTGATACCTTTAATGTTACTCTAACAGTTGGTAATACCGCTGGTTGTTCGGGAAGTGCTACCAAGCAGCTTTATATGAATCCATCTTTATCTTATGAGTTTTATGCTGATACAGCTTGTGCTGGAGGAACAACTCATTTTATAGATAGTTTCCTGATACAAACAACACAAATAACTACGTGGTTGTGGAATTTTGGCGATGGTGGCATTGCAACTATCCATAATGCAAGCCATCAATATAATAATGCCGGAACTTATCATGTTACGCTTACAGTTGCTGATACCAACGGTTGTGTTGAAACAATACAGCATAATATTGAAGTAAATCCCAGGCCTGTTGTTAATTTTGCTTTTAATTATGTTTGTGTTGGAGATTCCACTGTTTTTTCGGATATTACTTTTTCAATAGCACCCAATATCTTTTATTCATGGGATTTTGGTGATGGAAACCAGTCAAATAGTGTTAATCCGGTTCATCTTTTCGACACTGCTGGTAATTATATTGTAAAATTGATAGTTACTAATGCAAATGGTTGCACTGATTCTGTTTTCAAAACAGTTGTTATTACACCTAAGCCTGTTGCTAACTTTATGGTAAATAATGTATGTGAAGGTATTCCTGTTATTATTAATGATTCAACAACTAATCCGGGGAGCTTTATAAATAGCTGGAAATGGCTTTTTGGTGATGGAAATTCATTTTTTATTCCAGATTCTGCATTATATACGCCCACTATAACACATGCCTATGCCAATGCAGGAAATTACACGATTTCGTTAATTGTTAAAAACAATGCTTGTACTGATACCATTACAAAAAATATTGAGATTTATAATAATCCGGTTGCAGGTTTTTATACTTCCAACGAATGCCTTAATGATACTTCCTATTTCTTCGATACTACACTAATAGCAGGTTATCCCATCGTTTCATGGAACTGGAATTTTGGAGATGGTGTAAATAGTGTTTTACATAATCCGGGTCATGTATATGCTCAGGCAGGATTTTACACTTCTATATTAAATGTTGTGGATTCGAGAGGTTGCAGTAATACAATCAACAATTTTGTTACTGTTTATCCGCTTCCCGTTGCTAATTTCACTTATACTTCAACTTGTTTTCATGATTCAACTCACTTTTCAAATCTTTCTTTTGGAAATGGAGCAACTATCAATTACTGGAAATGGATATTCGGTGATGCAACTTCTACTACAGGTATTGAAAATCCAACACATTATTATTTAACACCAAAGAATTATAATGTTCAGTTTATAGTAGGAAACACAAGAGGTTGTATTGATACTACAGTTATGCAAGTGATTGTGGATTCGTTGCCTCAGGCTAACTTTACAAGCAATACGGTTTGTTTGGGAAGTCAAACAATATTTTCAAATACATCTGTTAATCATGGAAGTACGAACACTTCTTGGAAATGGACTTTTGGAGATGGAATAGGAACTTCGGTGCTGCAGAATCCGTTTTATACGTATCAGAATCATGGTATTTTTAATGCCAGGTTATTGGTTAAAAACCAGAAAGGATGTGTAGACTCCATATCAAAACCTGTTCAGGTGGACACAATTCCAATTGCCAATTTCAAAGCAGATTCTGCTTGTTTGGGTTTACCAACACATTTTACTAATTTATCTCAATCTTACGGAAATCTGGCTTTAACTTATACATGGAATTTTGGGGACAACACTGCTTTGTCGAATCTTCAGAATCCAATACATACATATTCAAATGCAGGAAACTACCTGGTTTCATTAACAGTTACAGATGCACATTCCTGTTCCAGGACACTGATTAAAAATATTGTAGTTTACAGTTTGCCGACAGCTGCATTTACAGCACCACCATCCCAATTTCCAGCAGCCATAAATTTTGCAAATAATTCTATAGGGAATCCTGCTGCTATCGTAAGTTGGAACTGGAATTTCGGCGATGGCACAGGTACAAGTATTTTGCAAAATCCGGTATATAATTATTCTATTGCAGATACGTTTAATGCAAGGTTGATTGTAACTGATATTCATGGATGTAAGGATACTGTGATAAATCCGGTAATTGTATATTTACCGTTTATAAATGCTGATTTTGAGTTCACTGTGTCTTGTGCCGGTTCGTCAGCATTTTTTACTGATAGTTCGACTATTGGTATTGGAAATACAATTTTGAACTGGTTGTGGGATTTTGGAGATGCAAATTTTTCAACACAGCAAAATCCACAGCATCAGTATGCAAATCCCGGGAATTATGCTGTTAAATTAATAGTAAAAGGATTTGGTGGAACTTCCGACACTATTGTTAAAATGGTAACTGTTTATCCAAAACCTATCGCTAACTTCGATAATTCGGGTGTTTGTATCGGAATTAATAAAACGTTTACCAATTTATCAACTGTACAAACAGGTAATATAATCAGTTGGAACTGGAATTTCGGCAATGGAAATACGGCTAATACGCTAAACCACTCAACAGTTTACAATACGTTTGGAAATTATAATGTTCAGCTTATTGTTACTACCGATAATGGATGTATGGATTCAATTACCAAAGTAATAAAAGTAAATCCTTTGCCTGTTGTTTCTTTTACTTCAGATATTACAGAAGGCTGTGTTCCTTTATTTGTAAGTTTTAAGGATAGTTCGGTAGTTGATTCCGGTTTTATTATTACCTGGGCATGGGATTTTGGCGATGGAGCAACTTCTGTTACCAGTTCCAATCAAACCGGACATTCCTATCAGATTGCAGGTATTTATAATGTAAGTGTAACCGTTACTTCAAACAGTGCATGTTCAAATTCTTTACAAATTCCGGATATGATATTGGTACATCCCAATCCTGTTGCCGATTTTTTTGCTACACCCAATATGACAAGTATTTTGGAATCAATAATTTATTTTACCGATAATTCATCCAATGTAAGTTTCTGGAGTTGGTATTTTGGTGATGGGGATTCTTCTCATGTTCAGTCACCTTCTCATATATACAATGAATATGGTACTTATTATCCCTTTCTGAAAGTAACTTCTGTGCAAGGTTGTTCTGATACCATTTCTAAAAAAATTGTAATTTTAAAGGATGCTACTTTTTATGCGCCAAGTGGTTTTACGCCCAATAATGATGGTTATAATGATGTTTTTCAAGTTTATGGACTTGGTTTGGAAAAGGGTAAGTTTGAACTGATGATTTTTAATCGCTGGGGCGAAATGGTTTTTTATTCTCAGGATTATAATTATGGTTGGAATGGCAATATGAAAGGTGGCGGAGAAACCTGTCCGGATGGTGTTTATGTATGGAAATTAAACTATACAGATGGATTGGGACGTTCGCAAAAAGCGAATGGACATCTTACCTTAATAAGATAACAGTTTTAAAAATGAACTATAAAAGCCTGATTTAATATTAAATCAGGCTTATACAAACTGATTTGTATTTATTACCTCAGCAATGTTACACTTCCATGTTTTTCGTATTCTTTACCATCTATTCCTTTGGCTTTAAGTATATAATAATATACACCTTCGGGTGCGGGGTCATTTAAATAATTTCCATCCCATTTGCCGGAAGCAGATTCAATTATATATATTTCTGCACCCCATCGGTTATAAATATATATTTTTATGTCTTTAATTCCTTGAGATTTAGCATAAAAATAATCATTAATACCATCACCGGTTGGCGTAAATGTATTTGGAACGTAAATGTCCGAAGGAGCATCTATAAGTAAATCGAATGTGGCAGTATCTTTACAGTAATCTGGTGCTGAACTTATGGTTATCAGTACAATATGATAAGTTCCCTCGTTAAAATAAATATTCATTGGGTTTTGCAGAGTAGAGTTATTTCCATCTCCAAAATCCCAGTTATAAGTAGATGCGCCATAACCTGTAAAGTTGAAATTAACATCCAAGGGTGAAAATCCATAATTCGGATTCGGTGTAAATGAAGCTAAAATATGTGTATTGGTTTGTACATAAGCAGGTTGAATTGTAACAGTGCAATTATTCGAATCTTTAACAGTTACTTCATATTGTCCTTTACATAGATTTTTGGCAACAGAATCTGTCTGAACTGGGGTCGTATTCCAGTTATAGGTATATGGACGAGTACCTCCGGTTACAATAGTTGCTATTGTTCCATCACAATAATTTTCGCAACTCTGGAACTTGGTTTGTGATTGTAAATCTAATATTGCAGGTTGATTTAATGTAAGATTCAACGTTGTATCACAATTATTCTGATCTTTTATTGTAACCTGATAATTACCTGAACTTAAATTAGTTGCTGTTGCTGAGTTTTGAACTGGTACTGTATTCCATGTAAAAGCATAAGGAGCAGTAGCACCAGTAGTTACAACATTTATTTTTCCATTGCTGTTTCCATTGCATAGTGGCATGGTATAATTGATTGCAAAATGGAAAGAATCAGGTTGGTTAATCATTATAGAATCCAGTTTAATGCATCCCAACGAATCAGTTACTTTTGAAAGATAATAGCCTGTTGTAAGATTTTGAATGGTTTGTGTATTTTGAACAGGAGAAGTTAGCCATTGATAAGTATAAGGATTTTGTCCGTTATTTGCTGTAGCATTGGCAGTTCCCGTATTTCCACCATAACACAAAACATCAGTTTTCGTAAATTGAATAGTTGGTTGTGGTTTTGCAATTAAGCTTATACTATCTGTTTTCTGGCAATTGTTTGAATCTCTAACTGTTACAACATAAGAACCACTATTTAAACTGATTATTGAATCGCCAATTAATCCCCCAACCCAATTATAAATAAATGGAGATATTCCACCAATTGCAGTAGCTTTTATCCAACCATTGTTCATTCCATTGCAAACATAAGATTTTTTATTAAAATTAACTGATATAGCTACTGGTTGGGTAATCATTGTTGTATCCTTATCAATACAGCCCAGTGAATCTGTTACAGTTAAAATATAGGTTCCTGTTGATAAATTATTAATACCTGATGTTGTTGCATTTGTTGACCAAAGGTAATGATAAGCTGGATTTCCGGAAGCTACAGTTGATGAAATTTGTCCATTCGTTAATCCATTACAGCTGATATTTTGCTTATTAAGCTGTATGATTGGCAAAGTATGTACGGTAACATTATGAAGGATGGTGTCTTTACAACCAAAATTTGAAGTTGTAATTAATTGAACAGGAATACTTCCTGTATTATTGTATGCATGGGTAGGATTTTTTGAAATGGCTGTTGTAGCATCACCAAAATTCCAGTTATAAAGCAAGCTGTCCGAAGTACTTATTGTTGAGTAATTATTAAATATTACAGGAACACCCTTGCATTGAGGTCCATTGGTATACTCAGCATTGGGAGTTGCATGAACTACAATACTTTTCAACGTATCTTTATAACAACCTGCCGAACTGTAAACCCTTAGTTTTACCTGATAAATTCCAATACTATCATAAATATGAACGGGGTTGGCAAGTATTGCAGAATCTCCATCTCCAAAGTGCCATTGATAAGATGCTATTGTATATGGAGAAGCCACAGTTGCCTGAGAAATAAAATTGGTATTCAGCATTTCGCAATAAGTAGGTGCTGAAAAATTGATAACTGGTGCTGGTTTTGAATACCTGATTACGATCAGTGTATCATTTACTTTATTGTCATCATAAGCATCAATTATCCATAGTTTAAATACATAAGTATTATTTGAAGATATGTTGATTGTAGCCGGAAATGAATGTATAACATCATTAAAAGTTGAACCAGGTATGGTATCATAATAAACTGTACCTCCATTGATGCAATATGCTAAAGGTATATCCATAAATGGGATATCACCGAATTGTTTCAGATAAATTTTAACGGTATCGTTTGCTCCATGAACACATTCCAATGAAGGGCTAAGCATTTGTGTTATCCCGAAATCCACTTTAAATTCATCGGCTCCCATATCAGGTGCCTGAGCATTACGTAACTGATCATCAACATCTACATTTACATCTGGATGAGAAATAGCAGCTCCATTTAAGAAGCGCTGATAAGGTCTGAGATTTGTATCACTTGCATAGAATGGATTGTAAAATCCATAATCAGCACCACTCCCGATTGCTGCATTCCAATTAATAACATTATTGTAATTCGAGCCATTGAAATATCCTATTTTGTATGTAGGTGAATAGTATGAGTTGGTATTCCATCCTGTTGACATTCCTAAAGGCAAATTATTAAAATAAGCGGCATAACCACCACCTTTATTGCTGAAAATATTATTTTTAATTTGCAAGTCATTTCCCCCGTTAATTTCAATTGCTTTACCTTTAATAGGGTCTGTACTTGTTATATTTGTGCTGTTATGTATGATTTTAGAATAGTTGGAACCGGGATTTATTACAATACCTTTGGCAACTCCAAAACCTGTAAGATTTATAAAGTTATTTGCTATCAGATTTCTTTGACCTTCAACTCTTATCCCTTCCGATTCTGTTAAATTTAAAATTCTGTTTTGTTGAATTTTGGCATTCGTACTTAAAACATGAATTCCAATAATATTTGCAGAATTTATTATTCGGTTTTTTTGTATAACAGCACTGTCACCTTCAATTTTAATTCCGGATGTATTAACATTATAGATTTTATTATCTATAATTGAATCTGTTATGCTATGCAAATTACATCTAATGCCTTCATCATAAACAGTTATTTCATTTTTTGTAATTTTAATATTATAATTACTATCCAACATTAATATTCCATAAGAAAGATATGTTGAATTACTCATTATTAGATTGGATTTTACCAATATATTTGATGATTTTTCAGCAAAAATACCACTTCTATCATTTCCACCTGTGGTGTAAATATTTGAAATTATTGTATTAGAAACCAATGAAATATTTTTACTTTTCTTAAAATGTAATGTATGGCTAACACTATAATAGGATTGAGACGTAAGATTGTTTTTTTCAACCCAGATATCTTCGCATTGATTAATATATAAAGAACTTGAGAAACTTGCATTAAATATATTAAAAGAAGATTTTTGAATAATTAAATTCTTGCAATTTTCTGCAATAATATTATACCTGTTTGACCACCAATCCCAACTTCCATAATTAAATCTACAACTGTCGATTTTAATTTTATCTGCATATGAAAATCTACTTTCCCAAAAATCAATAGTATTATAGATTGTAATATTTTTAGCCCTTTTATTCGTATCTCCAAATATAGTAATGGATGTATTCTGAAAATCACAATTTTTTATAACTAAAACACTATCCATACCTAAAGTATCAGTTATTAAACCATTTATTTTGCAACTATCAAAAGTGATATAATTGTTCAGATTGTGCAACCATATATTTCTGCTCCCATTTTGCCTGTTTAAAGTAAGATTTCTGAATGTTACATGTGTTGTACTATCTAATTTTAATGAAAAATCATTGTTAATATCATTTAAACTATATACTATACCTGGATAAGTGGTTAAAAATGTATCTCTTTCAAAAGTAATTGTGTTAATAAAACTATTTCCTTTTACCGGACCAATAGCTATATTCTGATTGAAAATAGTATCTCTTAATCGGAAAGTTACCGGACATGAAATTCCAACACCATTAAGTGCAAAAGCAGCATCGGCAATTGTCAGAAAATCCGGATTTTGACCGGCAATATAGTAAATACCACATAAAGGACCACTGATTCTGAAATACTTTGCAGTATCGTTATAATTATTACAATCGACACTCCCATTAGGTAAGGAAGTCCAAATCTTTAAGTCTGATTGAGCAGCTGTAAATGTATAAGGAGTTGGGAAATTTACTTGTATAGTTGCTCCTGTGGCTAATGAACCCGACCAATTAAATACAGGTTGAATTATTCCATTTACACTATAATATATCTTTACACTGCTAAGAGTAGTTGTTCCATGATTCTGCAATAAACCTTTTATGGTTTGTGTCGTATTGGTTAAATTATGGGTCATTCCAATAACAGAGTCAATTCCGGCATCTATAATACAAGGAGAAAATTCTTTGGCTCCAATATCAGGGTTAGCCCCTCTATTGGTAGAATCTATATCAATACCTATTCCAGGAACAGTAGAAGCAATATTGTTCAATTGTATTTGATTCATTTTTAAGTTGGTGTCAGAAACATAAAATGGATTGATATTTTTAGAATTTACATCTTGCCCACTTGCTGTAATCCATTGATTGAGTTTCTGTAGCGATAGGCCATTGTAATTAAATAAATAATCGCCCTGAGTAAAAAAGCAGTTTTTATTTGCATAGATAGAAGCAGGATACATATTTGATTTTAATGCATAGCCAAAACCCTGATTTGCAAATATATTATTGACAATATTACTAGATGTTCCCCCATTAATCTGAATGGCTGTTGTAGTTATAGGGTTTTGTCCTAAAACATTTATATTATTAAAATAAATATTACAATTATTAGCGATAGATGATAATTCGATGCCAGTGGCTACCATATTTCCATTAACATGAATATAATTGTTTTGAATCTTAACATTTTCTGCATTATTTGCCAGGCCTTTACCTTCAATCACTCCTGTAACTCTGTTTTGTAATATTTTTATGTTTATTGCTGAATTTGCAATGCCAATTCCTCCATTTACATCATGAATTGTATTCTTAAGGATTGTTCCATCACTCCCTGAAGAAGTTATTCCGTTATCTTTAGATTTGATAATTTTATTGTTTCTTGTAATATTGCTTGCTGAGTTATTTAGCAAAGTGATTCCATTTCGGAAAAACTCAATATAATTGTTTGAAATTTCATAATTTGTAATAGCATTATCATACAAATATATTCCTACTCCAGTATAATCATGATTGGCTGATAGTATCGTATTTCCTTTCACATACAAGCTATCACCTCCTTTTGCCATTATTGCATTTCGATAACCACACCATCCATAAATTCCGTTTTGTAATAAAAACGAGTTGTCTTCGAATGTTCGTAAGGTGTCAAATTCTGATTGAATTCCTATTCCTTCACAGCCTCCAGGTACTTGAAAATATGTTTTTTTAATTGTTATTGAATGATTGTTTGATAGATATATATTTCTGGCAGTATAATAATTTGTTGTTATTAAAGTATCAGAATAGATAATAAGATTGCTTGAATTTGAAATGTTATAAAGAGTAATTCCAGAATAATTCCAGTCATACCATTCGCAATAGTTAGAATCTAATCGAACATTATTAGAATTAGCAATAGTTAGACCTTTATATTTATTATTATTGATTCTAATATCTTTTGAATTTCCAATACCTGAATAATCAATATTAATAAAATTGGATGCCAAATTATTTTTCCTTAAAATCAGTAAAGTATCTAAACCGCTGCATGATACATTATTCATTTTGTTATTGGTAAATATAATATCCTTACAATTATTGTTTATAAATACATTTCCACTTCCTCCACCTCGTAAAATACTTAATTTATTGAAACGAATATAATCTGTACCGTTTAATATTAAGGTATAATCATTTGTTGGATCACCCAAATCATAAGAAAGAATGGCTAATGTGGAATCTCCTGCTTCTGATTCAAATGTAATGGTTGCTGTATCAGATGCTCCCTGAATTTGATTTAAGATAATATGCTCATTGTAAGTACCATTTCTAACTTTAAAAACAACTGAACAAGCAATTCCTCCACTATTTAATGCAACAGCAGCTTCTGTAAAGTTTAAGAAATCGGGACTTACGCCTCCAATAGTATAAATGCCACAAAGTTTTGTCCCTAATTCTGTTATTGTAACATTATTGTTATAGTTATTGCAATCTATTCCACCATTTGGAGAAGTTGTTGTTGCTGTTAAGTTATAAGTAGTTCCTGGTGTAAATGTAAAAGTACCTAATGTTATATTTGTAGTTTGTCCGGAGGCTAAGGTTCCTGTCCAGGGAAAAGGTGATTGAGTAACGCCATTTACAGTCCAGTTAACTATTACATTTGTTAAATTTGAAGTTCCATGATTTTCCAGTTCCACTACAATAGGAGTGGAAATTCCTGTGGTTAAAGGACTTTCTAATCCAATAAAGCGATGAACACCGGCATCTATTGGGCATTTTGTATATTCATAGGCTCCAATGTCCGGTGTTGTTCCTCGTGCAACATTATAAATATCTGTAACAACTGTTGAAAGTTGCAATGCTGTATTAAACAACTTCATTTGGTTGTGTTTCAAACAAGTGTCTGTTTCATAATAAGGCATGTAATCTAAGGATGCAGCATCCATTCCTGAAGCTGTTTTCCAATCGGGGAGTGTGTCATATTCGGTTCCGTTAAAATGAACCAATTTGTCTTTAAAACTATAATAATCATTAAAGTTGAAATCCAGATTTGAAGGATTACCTGAAACATGCAAGGCATAACCTCCTTCTTTATTTGATAAAATATTGTTTTTTAATGTAATGTATGAACCTCCGCTTATTTCAATCGCTCTTCCTTTAATTCTGTCAACCGAAGTAATATTTATGCTATTATTGTAAATGGTTGTATAATTAGCTAGATTATTGACAATTCCTTTGGCGACACCTAATCCGCCTGCTTGCAGATAATTATTGATAAAAGTATTATGATGGTTGTTATTCAAAATGCAAATACCTTCGTTAATGGTTGTTATTTTGTTTTTTATAACTTGCGTATTAGTTGAAAACAAATTAACTCCATTACCTGCAACTATGGTATTCATGGTATTATTTTCAATTAGACCAATATCTCCACTATTTATCTGAATAAAATAATCCTGAACATGAATTATGGAATTATTTTTAATATAATAATTCTGCAATTGATCAAATAATATTCCTTTTCGGGAGTTTATTATTAAATTGTTTTCAATTGTTACAACTGATGCTGTTCCTGTTGACAATATTCCATATCCATCATAAGTAAAATCTGTACAACTAATATAATTATTCTTAATATTTACAGTATCTGAATTATTCATTTTAATACCGTATCTTGTTTGTCCACACCAATAGTAACCGCCACCTTGCATTAAAAAATAATTATCCTGAAATATACCAGATTTAGAGGATTCAAAAATTACTCCATAAGTTTCACATCCCCCATTTACAAAGGCTTTTGAGTTTTTTAGAGAGACTGTATTACATTGCTCAAAATAGTAAGCAACCCCTCCACCATAAGAACTTGTATCGTAATTGCATTTGATATTACTGCTATTTCTAAATTCAAGATTGCTATAAAAGTAATTACTATCGCATATTACATTATCTGTATATGTAAACCTTGTGTGATTAAAAGAATTATGCTTTGCAATTATTTTTCTTGATAATGTATTGCTCTTTTCCATAAAAAACTGACCTACACTATTGTTATTAGTGATTGTAATTGCTGAGTCAGGAAAAGTATTATTAAAATAGAGATTATTAATATAATTACTATCTAATAACATATTTGAGGTGCTATTATAAAAATTAGTAGTAGTAAGATTATTTTTGATAAATTTCAAATTTTCAGTAGTGTTGTTAAAAGATAATCTGTCAATATTATTACCATAAAAATATACATTTTTGATAGGTTTGTCAAATTTAATATTAATATTCCCATTCGTTCTATAAATACCTAAATTCTTAAATTTCAGATTATCACAACTGTCAATTGCAAAAGTATAATCATTTGTTGGATCAACATTTATATAATTAATCACACAATTAGCCGCATTACCATTTTCCGATTCAAAAGTAACCGTATTTATGCTTGAACTTCCTTGTATTGAATCAAGTTTAATGTGTTCATTGTAATTTCCATCTCTTATTTTAAATACTACAGGACAAGATATTCCCGAAATAGTTAATGCCTGCTCAACTGAATATAGATTTGGAAAATCTGGATTAGTGCCTCCAACAGTGAAAGTTCCACATAATTTGGGATATAATGTAATATATGCAGTATCATTTAAATGATACAAATCACTTAATCCTCCATTCATTGTACTTATCCAAACCTTTAGATTAAAAACACCTCCTGCTGGTAAAGTTATTGTTCCAATGGAATCAATCTGAACCTGTTCATTAAATGCCAGATTTCCATTCCAAGTGTATGACGCTATACTTCCATTATTTACATTCCATTGAATTTTGGCATTACTTACATTTGAACAACTGTAATTTTTAAGGTTGATATTAATATTATGATTTCCTGAAGAAATTGGATTTACAGGAGAATTGATTGTTGTAACACTCATATCTCTTGTAAAAGGTGAATAAATTTTCACATTATCAATTAACCAGTATCCACCATTGTTCCCGTTCCATTTAAATCGTAATTTCAAATTTAAAACGCCAGCACCAACAGTTGAAATATTAATTACTCTATTGTTAATGCTTGTTATATTAGTATCTATATTATAAACGGTTTGCCAGCTATTTCCATTGTAAACCTGTATTTGCCCTGTGCTGTTCGTCCCTTTATCAAATAACTGATCAAAGATAAGATAAATACAACCTGAACCTGAAGCATCAACAAATGGAGATTCTAAATTAACTACTTCATTACCACCTGTGGTTGAATAATTTTGACTATCGAAAATTGCAAATGGATCTGTAATTGGATAATTTACAACTTTGTTTCCAGGATTATCAAAATGCCATTTATCTGTTATCGCATTTCCTGTTTGCGTTTGCTGCGTCCATCCTGAAGGAGGATTTATTCCATTTGCACTCGAAAAATCTTCATTTAAAAGATAGGATTGCCCGTTTGAAAACTTAGATAAAATAAGTAGTACCGCAAAAGTAAAGTAAAACTTTTTCATAAGCCATTGATTTTATTTAATTCTTACCAAAATTAAGAAATTTATTAACAAAAAAATATTTAATGAATCTTTTTTTTGTTAATAAATGAAGTTTTCGTGACGAAACCCCCAAATTTGATGGCGAACCCCGGGACTTATTGTATAAAGAGCTGTTTTTTATTATTTAAAAACAATAATCTCATTTTGCAATTTAAAAATGGAATCTCAAAATAAAAGCCTGATTTAATATTGTTGAAATAAATCAGGCTTTTACTTTTAAAAGAAATCTTACGGATTTATATAATAATCAATTTCTTATTAATAGTTCCTTTGTTGGTTCTTAGCAGAATATTATAAATTCCATTTTTCAATTTATTGGTTTCAATAAAAACAGAATTATCAGTACTTTTTTTCTTTTCTGTTAGTTGGATTTGTTTTCCATCGGTATGGTATATTTCTATATCTTTAATTTCCATGTTGTTTTCAATACTAATAGTAAATGTACCTTTATTGGGGTTGGGATAAATTTGCACATCGTAATTTTCATTTTCTCCAATTCTGGTCGATATTATCTGAATCATTTTATTGATAGTATCGGCACTACAACTGTTTTTTGCAATGAGCTGAACCATATAGATTCCGGTATTTGTATAGTCATGTACAGGGTTGGGTTGAGTGCTGTAAGTTCCATCACCAAAGTTCCATAGATATTGGTTGGAATTAGTAGATGAATTTGTAAACTGAACTTGTAATCCAACTGGGTTTGAAGTAAAATTTGCTAGCGGATCTGGATTGTATAATCCTATATTCCATAGATTAAGACTATCCAATACGATTTGCGACGCTACATTTTGGAAAACGTTGGCATTATAAAGAAGTACATTTCCATAATAATTAATTCCAACCGGGGTTTCTTTAAATATGCATGCATAAAAAGTACAGGCAGCCAGATAAGTACCATTTTCGGCAGGATGATAATTGTCTGACGAATAGAGTTCTATGTTAGGGAAATTTTGTATTACATTTCGCCAGGCCCAGCCACAGGGAGCCACTGCAGCATCAAGCGTGTCGGCAATAGTCATATAGCCGCTTCTCAATCGTTGTTGCATGTTTTCGTAAGTATCACTTCCAACAGGTAAACCCTGATCACCGTATTTATGTGCCCAGGTCATAAAGAATACTGTACGTGTGCAGGGCGAATTATTATGTATCATACTGTCGAGGGTAATTGCATAAGGATACATCATGGTTTCGCGTTCGGGAATGAAGGAAGGAATTTGACTTTGTTCCTGCAAAACTACATAATCCCAGTTATTTGAATATATTTTCTGAATGGTGGAACTGTTTTGCGAATGCATCTGAAGCGTGTATCCTCCAAAAGAACTTTCCTCCACATAAACTTTTTTACCTGCACTGCTTGCTAGCTGGTAAAATGTATTCGGCAGATTATTTACATTGGTAAAACTATTGCCAATAAATAAAACCTTAACGGTATCGCTTAGCTGAGAATAGGAAATAGATGCTGTAAAGCAGAAAATTACGATAACAAAAACGATTTTCTTAATCATATACTATACTATTTAAAAATTTTAATTCTTATTTATGACAATAATTAGCTCAAAAAGGTTTGCTGATGCTTTCCAAAAATCGGGTATTTAAAATAAGAAAGGAATAGACCTCCCGTCTGCAAGAAATGACCTCCCGTTTGTAAGAAATGACTTCCCGTTTATAAGAAACGATCTCCCGCCTGTAAGAAATGATCTCCCGTCAATAAGAAACGACCTCCCGCTTTTAAGAAATGATCTCCCGTCTACAAGAAGTTATCTCTCGTCTGTAAGAAAAGACCTCCCGTCTATAAGAAGTTATCTCCCGTCTGCAAAAAATGATTTCCCGTTTATAAGAAGTGATCTCCCATCAATGAGAAATATTCTCCCACATAATAAGAAGTGTTTTTTAATTTGTTTGAGTGTGTTTTTTATTTTGTTGTGAAAATTTTATGAAGTCTTGCACAACTGCTTTAATATGCTTACTGATTTTTCTTACCTTACAAACGCTTGCTTACCACAAAAATAGTTTCTTCAATAGTGATGCTTTCATAAGCCAATAAACCATATTTTTCAATAGTTTCGTTACTTAATGTTTTAATGAATTCATTGGAATCTACTGTAAATCCACCTTTAGCTAATTGCATTGCATAATCATTTCCAAATTCACGCAAATGGTCTTTTTGTCCGAAATGTTTTTCGCGTTCGGCAGGGGAGGTGATGTTTTTGTCTTCGTAAGTAGTTTCTCTTTTGTTATTTACAGGCGACTGTATTATTCCCCAACCACCCGGTTTCAGTACACGGTACAGCTCTTTCAAAGCTACTACATAATCATCAACATGTTCCATGATATGATTGCAAAACAGAACATCGAAGTGATTATCGGGAAAAGGAATATTTTGAACATCCATTTTTACTTTAGCCAATGGCGATTCCAGATCGGCAGTGATGTAATCGATATGGTCGAGTTTTTCGAAACGGTTGATAAAGCAATATTCGGGAGCCACATGCAACAACTTTATTTTATCTGTAAAGAAATTGGTTTTCTCCTTCAAAAATAGCCACATCAGGCGATGACGTTCCAATGCCAGGCAATTCGGACAAAGGGCGTTTTCGCGTGGAGTAACGTATCCGTAGGGTAAAAACCTGCGGTAATGATGCCCGCAAACCGGACATTCCACTTTATTTCCCATATAGAACAAAGCCAGAAACTTACTGGCGATATGGCTTACTAATTGAATATATTTACGGGGAACAAGGTTTATAAAAAATTTGATAATATGCTTCATTTGAATGTTTTTAGCCGAAATCCCTAAGCCGGAATTCCGAAGTTTTACAATCGGCAAAGATATGAAATATTAATATTTTTCAAATTGTATATCGTTAGTTTTACTTTATACTCTCGTCTTTGGATCTCAAACGTTTAATCTACGAATTTCTTAAACCAGATTTCCAATGCCATGATTTGCCACAACATATTGGCATAAGCTGGATTGCCATTCAGATATTTTTTATATTCATCTTTAATAAACTGATGATTATAAATACTTCTGTTTTTGAAATCAGAAGAATCCAGAAGATTTTCCATATAGGGTTTCATTTCATTTCTGAGCCAGAAATGTTCGCCGGGAGCTAAGAAACCAACTTTGTCCTTACGTTCCATAATTTCTTTTGGAACCATATTTTTTAAGGCTTCTCTATGGATGTATTTTCCTAAATGCTTATGAATCTTATATTCGGAAGGTAAAGAGAAAGCAAATTCAACCAAACGATAATCAAGAAAAGGAACCCGACTTTCGATAGAATGAGCCATTGAATTTCTGTCTTCAAAATGCAATAGCGTTTGGATAGATGTTGACATCATTTGATTATATAAAAAATTAGATAACTTATCGGTTTTCAAATCTCTGATATTATCAAATATAGAAGAATCATCATATCTTAAAGTTAATGGATTTCCCAGTCTTCGTTTGGCTTCTTGTTTGTAAATGGTAGATTCTGAAAAGAATAAAACTGCAGCGAGTTTCATTAATTTGGAAGTAAGATTTCCTTTCGGATTAAATTTTACATAATCAGGATATTCTTTAGCAAATTGCATAAGTTTTCCCGATTTGAGCAAATAGGCATAATATCTGTAAAAAGCGTGGTGATAACCACCTGTAATTTCATCACTTCCTTGTCCGTCGAGCAATACAGTAACTCCGTTTTCTCTTGCAATTTTCATCACATAATTCTGTGAAATCGGGCTGGAGCCTGGAATGGGATAATCATGATGCCAGGTAATATTCTCAATATCATTCATAACAGTTTCAGCATCAGCAGAAACATAGAATGGTTTGGCATTAAACCTTTCTGCAACAAGTTTTATCCATTTTCGTTCGTCATATTGAGGTGCATAAGTATAATAAGATGAGAATGTTTTGAATTGTTTATCAGTGCAACCCACTGCTGCTGCTACAATTGCCGAAGAATCCAGTCCGCCGCTCAAAGCACTGCCAACTTCTACATCACTTCGCATACGAAGTTTCACAGCATCTGAAAACAAATTGCGGTATGAAATGCAGGCTTCTTCAAAGTTTAAGTTTGATTTTCCAAAAGTCTGGATTGGTAAATCGTAATACCTGCTTATTTTCATTTTCCCATCCTGAATGGTTATGAAATGAGAATGGGGTAAAATTTTAATGTTTTGAAAATAAGAACAATCGGAATTAATTAGATAAGAGCCAATTTTCAGGCTTTTATATATTACTTCATTGTTAATGCTTTTATCAATATCATTTGCTAAAATCTGTTTGATTTCGGATGCAAAGATAAACTGTTTTCCATCAAAGAAATAGTTAAATGGTTTTACACCAAAGCGATCACGGGCACAGAAAAATAATTTTTTAGTATTATCCCATAAAGCAAACGACCACATGCCGTTGAAACGGTTCAGGCATTCAGTTCCCCATATTTTGTATGCGTTCAGAATAACTTCAGTATCTGTTGCTGTATTAAAACTGCAGCCCAGTTTTTTTAATTCTTCCCTTAGTTCAATATAATTGTAGATTTCGCCATTAAAAACGATCCAGATGTTTCCGTTGTCAATATTCATAGGTTGATGACCTTTCGGACTTAAATCTAAAATTGACAAGCGTCTGAATCCCAACCCTAAATTTGCAGCAAAATCATTTGATAATGAATTTGTTGTTGCTTTTATTTCTGGTATGGTTTCTTCTCCATAGCAATGGATAGTTTTTCCTTCTGTAGTGTTTGTTAGCACAAATCCTTCATCATCAGGCCCTCTGTGACGAATTAGCTTTGCCATCCGATTAAGTTTTTCAACTTCTACCGGCTTATTATTTATATTGAAAATTCCGCAAATTCCGCACATATTTATTTTTTTTCTTGATCAATGATTTCCCAATATCCGCCTTTAGCCGGACCAATTCTTTTTAATATATTTTCTTTTTTTAATAAGCGTAAATTTTTTTCAACACCACTTATACTTAAATCTGTTTTCTTTGATAATTCTTCAATTGATATTTTTGAATTTTCAACTATTGCATTAATTATTTTCTCCTTACTTTTCTCCTTACTTTTCTCCTTACTTTTCTCCTTACTTTTCTCTAACGTTTTATTGGTAGTTTCTTCTGTTTTTTTTCTTTTACTTATAATATTTTTTTTATCCTCAACTATATATTTTTTTTGAAATACTTTGTATGTTAAATCTTTAAAAAATGTTAGTTGCATACCGCCTGCATATTCTTCTATAACAGGTTGAGGTAAATTTGCTTTCTCCACAACATCATTCATTTGGATTAATCCTCTGCCCCAGGCTTCGATATAGCCAATACGAAAAAAAATATTAGCAATAAGTGCATTTCTTCTTTTTGAAGGATGTTCTTTCAATAGCATATCAATTGTTAATGGGGATATCAGGGTTCCACTATTCCATATTACTAATTTATTTTCATAAATACGGATGGTAATATCAGTTTGTTCTCCATAATCTCTATGAACAATAGCATTCAGAACAGCTTCTCTTATTGCTTTTTCCGGATATTCAAGTGTTTCAATCCGTTCAAGACCTTTATAGGAAATTGGAGAATACAAGTATTTGGTTCTCAGGATTTCAATAATTTTGTCTGGCATTTCTATAATATTGCCTTCAATAATATCCTGACTTATCAAATCAGCACTTGTATTTCCAAATCTACCAATTTTTATAATTGCAGTTCTGATATATTTGGCTGGTCTTATTCCGAAAAGCAAGATGGCAGCTCTTGTAATTTCTCCATTTTCCTTGATTAAATCCAGATTTTTTAGAGTAAAAGTAATATCGTTATTCAGAGCTTCAATCGAAAGTCTGTTTGCATTAACTGCTTTTGCGATAAACTGTCGAATTAGATGACTGTCAAGCTCTTCAATTTTCGCAAGCGATACTGTAATTTCATCCCATGTAATATTATCTTTCTTTAAAATGAATTCTCTTAATTTTTGTCCGTGAAGTTCCTGAACAGTACTACCGCTTCTTATAAAATATTTTCCATGAAATGAAATAGGAACAGAACTGGGTGAAACAATGATTTCAATTATATTTTTATCATTAGTAAACTTTGTATCTATATCAATAATAATTCCTAATAATTGAACAACTTTATTTGGAATATCTTCCAGTAATTTCTTAAAGTCTTTAACTCCAATAACAGTTCCGTCGTCCTTAACTCCAATAAATAAACTTCCACCATGAGAATTTGCAAATGCACAGATATGCTTCAGATATTCATCACGCCAGGATTCTTTAAATTCAATATACTGGTTTTCATTCATATAGAACTGTCTTTAATGTTAAAGGTTATCTTTATACCATGAAATTGTTTTTTCAATTCCTTCGTAAAAAGAATAAAGAGGTTGATAACCCAACAAAGTTTTTGCTTTGGAAATATCAGCCAATGAATGCTTTATATCACCAGGGCGATCTTCTTTATAAATTGGTTTTAAATCTTTTTCCAATAGTTCAGCAACTTTATTATAAACATTGTTTAATGTAATTCTTTCTCCGCATGCAATATTAAAAACTTCACCAGCAGCATTTGAAGGAGCCTGACAAGCCAGTAAATTGGCATGAATTACATTTTCAACAAACGAAAAATCACGACTTTGTTCTCCATCACCAAAGATAGTAACCTGTTCGTTATTCATTAATTTCTTTGCAAAAATAGGAATAACTGCAGCGTATTGAGAATGAGGATTCTGTCTTTTACCAAACACATTGAAATATCTTAAAACTATGGTTTCCAAACCATATATAGAATAAAACCTTTTTGCATATAACTCCATCGCAAATTTTGTTATTGCATAAGGAGAAAGTGGATTTTCACGCATTTCTTCATTGCGTGGCATATCAGCTGAAATATTAGGATTGTTGCCATAAACGGAAGAAGAACTTGCACTTACAAAGCGTTTAACGTTGGAATCTTTTGCAGCAACCAGCATATTTAAAGTTCCATCCACATTGTTGGCATTGGAATTAATAGGTTCGGCAATGGAACGTGGAACAGAGCCTAAAGCAGCCTGATGTAAAACAAAATCAATATTTTTACAAGCAGTCTGACAAATATGCAAATCCCTGACGTCTCCTTCTATAAGTTCGAAATTTGTTTTTTTCTCGAATTCATATATGTTTTCTCTTTTTCCGTTCGAAAAATTATCTAAAACCCTTACA
>CAIZXK010000261.1 GCA_903936865.1 uncultured Bacteroidales bacterium
ATTATTTGTAGATAAATTATTGTTAAAAATATAAAAAATAAAAGTTTTATGACAAGATTTTTTTTATTATTTGTAGCTTTGCACTTTTAAAATCAAATAAATGGCAGCATTACCAAATATAATATCAAAGGTTACAACCCACGTTTTGCAAGAAATGAAGCTGAAAGGTGAGAAAATAGCTATGCTCACAGCTTATGATTATTCAATTGCTAAAATTATCGATAAAGCAAATATTGATGCAATTTTGGTTGGAGATTCTGCTTCAAATGTAATGGCTGGTCATAGAACTACCTTACCAATTACACTTAATGAAATGATTTATCATGGTTCTTCTGTTGTAAGAGCGGTAAGTAGAGCGTTGGTAATAGTTGATATGCCTTTTGGCACGTATCAGGGCAATTCAAAGGAAGCATTACACTCTGCAATTCGTATTATGAAAGAAACTGGTGCCGATGCTGTTAAATTAGAAGGAGGTAAGGAAATCATCGAATCTGTCGATAGAATTCTTTCTGCTGGAATACCTGTAATGGGTCATTTGGGTTTAACACCTCAGTCGATACATAAATTTGGAACCTATGTAGTTAGAGCTACTCAAAAAGATGAAGCCGATAGATTGATAGAAGATGCACATCTTTTAGAAAAAGCGGGTTGTTTTGCAATTGTTCTTGAAAAAATACCATCTCAATTAGCGGCAAAAGTTACATCACAGGTGAGGATTCCTATTATAGGAATCGGTGCTGGCAACGGCGTAGATGGTCAGGTGCTTGTATTGCATGATATGCTTGGAATAACTCAAGAATTTTCTCCGAGATTTCTTAGAAGATATCATAATCTTTATGAAGAGATAAATGGTGCTGTTGGAAATTATATTAATGATGTAAAATCTATGGATTTTCCTAATGAAAGGGAACAATATTAATTTTTATCTGTTATAGATAAATAAGTTAGCATTTATATTAATTTAGGAAAGATTACTGAATATATACTAATTTAAGTATAATTTATATTAAAATATAAACCTGTATCAATTTCCATAAAAAGTTTAAAGAAATATGATGAAATTTCAAAGAATCTCTGAAGTTATTGAAAAACAAGTGCTTTATGAAGATAATCATTTGATTATTCTTAATAAATTATCTTCACAAATTATTCAGGGAGATAAAACCGGCGATATTCCATTAAGTGAATTAGTTAGGGTGTATTTGAAAGAAAAATATGAAAAACCTGGTGATGCATTTATTTCAGTTGTTCACCGTCTCGACAGACCGGTAAGTGGTGTAATCATTTTTGCAAAAACTGATAAAGCCATGTATCGGATGAATAGTATGTTTCAGAAGCGGGAAATAAGAAAAATATATTGGGCAATTGTAAGAGATAAACCTGAACAGGAAGAAGCTCATTTGATTAATTATCTTAAAAAGAATGAACAGCAAAATAAAACGTATGTTTATGATAAGGAAATTCCTGGAAGTTACAAAGCTGAATTAATATACAAGGTTTTAGATTCGAGTGATAGTTATTATTTACTGGAAATAGAACTCCTTACAGGTAAGCATCATCAAATAAGATCACAACTCGCATCAATTGGATGTCCAATTAAAGGTGATGTTAAATATGGAGCATTACGTCCCAATAGAAATATTTCCATTAGTTTACATGCTCGTTCTATAAGCTTTATACATCCAATAAAGAAAGAACCTGTTACTGTTTATGCTCCCGTTCCTGATGAAACACTTTGGCAACATTTTGAAAAAAACCATTCAGAAATAAATTATGATATTTCTGTAAGTAAGGAAATAGTTTAATTGTTGGATATTATTTATTTACAAGAAGTCTGAATATTATCTTTAAAAATATGAATAAAATTATTATCATTGGTAAATAATATTTTATCTGTATGATTATCATTAAAATATGAAATATTGTCGATTGAATTAGATTTGTTTTTAAATTGATGATAAATTATAATTTCTGAAAGATTCATTACTTTGTTTATTAGTTCTTGATTAAAAGAATCTATTAATGCAATTTTAGTTGATTTTGAATTATTCAAATAATTGTTTAGTAATGAGTTATGATGAATATTTTTGTTTTTTAAAAATCCCTGATAATATGCGATGTTTTTTGAAATCTTTGATTTTAAAATAAAACCAATTTGAAAATTTTTGCGTTTAATAGCTGAAATATTACATTGTTTCTCACAATTAAAGCAACTTTTGCATAGTTTTTTATTAATAAAAACTGAAGGAATTTCTCTTTGAAAAATGATAGCATTGTTTTTACAATATTCAATACATTTTCCACAGAATTTACATTTAATTTTGTCCAGATATGGAAATTCTTTATATACTTCAATTATTTCATTTTCTTCACTTTCTAAATTTGATAAAATCTTAAAATCAAGATCAATGATGAGATC
>CAIZXK010000262.1 GCA_903936865.1 uncultured Bacteroidales bacterium
ACTCTACGAGGTATATTGTTCCAATCGTACATTACATCTTGCTCGGTTCTTCCCATAATGAAAGTACCTCCTTCAATAAAAACAAGTCCTGGACCTGTTTCTTGTTCTTCAAAAGGTGCTACTTCAAAGCCGCCGTTTTCGGGATTATTATAATCCCATCCTGTTGTTGAAGATTGCTCTGTACCACCGCATGCTGAAAGCAGTAAGGCAAACATTGCTAATCCACTTAATCTGCTGATGATGTTTTTATTGAACTTAATCATATTTATTAATTTGTGATTTTTCTAAATAATTTTTATTAATAACTAAAAAGATGGGCAATTTATTGTTCTAACTTTCTTTCTTTTTGGAGGACATTGAAATTGTAAAGCAAATGAAATTTCGTGTGCTCCGCCGGTAATATTAGTAAGCTTTGAAACTGTTAAATCATAGCTATAACCAATTTTAAAACTATTTTGCTGTATACCTGCCAAAAAAATGAGTGCGTCTGAATTATTGAAATTCTGACGAAACCACATTCCTCCAACAAAAGGAAACCAGTTAACATAGAACCCATAGTTTAATTGGTTAAAATCCATTTGTTTCTGAAATAATATATTGGGAGAAATTGTAATATCATTTAATCCTCTGGTTCTGCTTCTTCTTTTTTGTAAATCTATAATAGCACCTGCGTGGGCTGTAATTTTTAATGGCATTTTATGAATTGTAATAAAACCCTCTTCAGGCTCAGTTAAATGGCTTACTGCTACACCTGTATAAAAATTTTCGGTATAGCCGATTATTCCTGTTGAAAAATCTAAATAGCCTTTACTTAAGCTTCCTGGTTGTTGTTCCTGAGTATTATTAACAAATCCATTACGAGGATCAATCATGTCTCCAAATGTTAATTTTTCCCAAGCTAATCTTTTATCAACGTAAGTTGCCTGTAAAGCTGCTTTTATTGAAAAAGTTTTTGAAACCTCCAAACGATATGAGTAAATACCACTAAATGAATTGGTTGAAATAGTACCCTCTCCTTGTCTATCAGAAGTAACCAATAAGCCTATACCACCTGATATTTTATCTATATGTTGGTCGTAAGATGCATTATAAGTAACAAAGGTACCAGTAATCGATGGCCATTGATTACGATAGTTCATTATTAACCTTGGACAAACTGCTGAACCTGCAAAAGCTGGATTAAGATAAAGCGGATTTGCATAGAATTGCGAAAATTCTGGGTCTTGAGCGAAACTGAATTTACTTATAAATACTAATGCAAATATAAATAAAATCAATCTCTTACGTGTATAAGACGAAATCTTTGCCATGTTTGATTTTTTTGTTTACAATATTACAAAAAAAAAATTGAATACAATACATTTTTTTTTATCAATTTGTTAATTTTTTGAATGATAGTAATTCATTGGATGTTAAATTTATAGCTTTGAATTATTATCAAGTATTATTATACTTTAAAATTAAAATTTTGTTTCGGTTGTATCTTTTTTTTATTTAAAACAGATATTTAATTTTCAATAAATATATTTTGTATTCTGATGAATATTAATAGTATACAACTATTTATAATTTCGCTCCTTCTGATTTTCTGAAATGTTTTGCAATGAAAAAAATGAATGAATACAATAAAAATACTTCTTTTTTGTTTATAATTAGTATTATTAAAATTCATTATTGTGAAAAAAATCTTTTTAAAAATCTTTTTAATTCCTTTTTTATTTATTAATGTTTGTTTTGCACAAAATATTAAAAAAGACAAGCAAATTAATTGGACTGGGATAAAAAATGAAAAAATTAATGCAACAGATTCCATTTCATTTTTAACCTTTGAAGACGGAATTTTCGAAAATCTAACTATAAAAGCTCCCTTTATTGTTGTTAAAGAGGAAATTACAGATTCTGAATTTCAACCTGACTTTATATTATCCGATTTCATTTTTGAAGAATTAGCTGAAGATGAAAGGCAACTTATTCCTACTAATCTTATAACCAATAATATAGTTCAGAAAGAAGTTAAAATAACTTATGATAAAAAAATACCCTATGCGATTCTTAAAATAAATCCTTTCAGAATAAATCCGGTTACCAATAAATTGGAAAAAATAATTTCATTTAGTTATAAATTGGTATTCAGCGATAAAGCATTAATAAACAGTATGAAAAATCATGTTTATGCAAATAATTCAAACTTGTCGTCAGGAAACTGGTATAAATTTTCAGTTAAACAAACAGGACTTTTTAGAATTGGATATAATGATTTGATTAATATGGGTATTAATGTAAATTCGCTTAATCCTCAAAACATTGCAATCTTTGGTAATCCTGCTGGAATGCTTCCAGAAGCTAACTCAGCTGATCAATACGATGATATTAATGAACTTGCAATAATTGTTGCTGACGGAAATGATGGAAAATTTGATGCAAATGATTATATTTTGTTTTATGGTCAATCTCCTGTGGTATGGAAATATAATAGTAGTAGAGTATTGTTTGAGCATCAGATAAATTATTATGCAGATCAGACTTACTACTTTTTAACTACAGATCAAAATATTGGAATAAAGAAAAGGATTTCATTACAAACAGAGCCTTCAAATTCTGCTGCTTTTCAAATAAACTCTTTTGTTGATTATGCATTTTATCATAAAGAATTAGAAAATCTGGCAAAATCCGGTAAAATCTGGGTAGGCGAAAGATTTGATAACATTATTTACAATTATAATTATCCATTTAATTTTCCTGACTTAATTTCTGATTCAAATTTGTATCTAAAATATAGTCTTTTAGCAAGTTCTCCTGCAATAAGTAAATTTATTTTAAATTTGAATGGAAATACTAAAGTTATTGAGTTTAATTCACTAATTTCAAGTACCAGCGGAACATTAGCATTAAATAAAGTTGATTATTTAGTATTAAATAATATTAATAATCCAATAAATATTAATATCAATTATGATCATCCATTAAGTACTTCTAAAGCCTGGCTTAATTATCTGGAAATGAATGTTTACAGACAATTGAAATTTAATGGATCTCAACTGTCTTTCAGAACATCAGAAGGATATGGAAGTGGTAATATTTCTCAATTCAATATTTCAAATTCAAATTCAACTGTAAATGTATTAGATGTTACAGATCCATTGAATGTAAGATTTATTGATAAAAAGCTAAATGGAAATACACTGTCTTTTAAAATTTCAACAGATACTTTAAAAGAGTTTATTGCTTACAATGGAGCTTCTTTTTTAACTCCTACATATATAGGTGTTGTAGCAAATCAAAATTTGCATGGATTATCACAACATGATTACATTATTGTATCTCATCCCTTATTTCTAAACGAAGCCAATCGGTTAGCTAAATTACACGAAGATATTAATCAGTTAAAAGTAAAAGTTGTAACTCCTGAAATAATTTACAACGAATTTTCTTCAGGCTCTCAGGATCCAATGGCAATAAGAAATTTTATGAAGATGTTTTATGATAGAGCTACTAATGCGAATGAAATGCCAAAATATCTTCTTTTTTTTGGAGATGGATCGTATGATTATAAAAATCGGATAGCAGATAATTCTAATTTCATTGTAACTTATGAATCTGATGCTTCTTTTGAAGGTTCAATGTCTTATGCTTCTGATGATTTTTTTGGATTTCTGGATGATAATGAAAATGGAACATCTTCCTGGGAAAGCCTTGATTTGGGTATTGGCAGATTTCCTGTGAAAACTTTAGCTGAAGCTCAAACAATTGTGAACAAAATTTATAGATATTCCAGTAAAACAGATTTAGTGCAAAATTCAAATACAACGATATCGAACTTTTCGGATTGGAGAAATACAGTGTGTTTTGTTGCAGATGATGAAGATGGAAATGTATATTTAAAAGATACAGAGTTGATATATACTAAACTAAAAAATTCGCATCCAGCAATTAATTCTGATAAAATCTATCTGGATGCATATCCTCAGGTTTCTAATGCTGGTGGTCAAAGATATCCTGATGTAAATGAAGCTATTAACCAGAGAGTTGAGAAAGGTGCTCTTATTGTTAATTATATAGGACATGGTGGCGAATTGGGCTGGGCCCACGAAAGAGTATTGGAGATTTCGGATATTTTAAAATGGAAAAATCGCAATAATATGCCATTATTTTTCACTGCAACCTGTGAGTTTAGCCGCTTTGATGATCCTGAAAGGACTTCAGCTGGTGAGTTGGTCATTTTAAATGAAAATGGAGGTGGAATCGCATTGTTAACTACCTCCAGGTTAGCCTATCAGTCTCCTAATATGGCTTTAAATAATAGTTTTTTCAACAGAGTTTTTGTAAAGACAAATGGTAAATATCCAACTATGGGTGATTTGATGCGGTATTCTAAAAATGATGCTTCAAATAATTATGCAATTAAGAATTTTGTTTTATTAGGTGATCCTGCTTTAAAGCTTTCTTATCCAAAATATAATGTTTTAACTACTCATATAAATAATAAATCTGTAAGTGCTGTAAGTGATACTATTCAGGCTATGTCAACAGTTACCATTAAAGGTATTGTTACTGATGAGAATATGAATAAAATCAATTACAATGGTGTCTTGTTTCCTACAATATATGATAAACCAATGCTAGTAAATTCATTGGCAAATGATCCTGCATCCAGTCATATTAACTTTGAATTGCCAAAAGCTATCTTATACAAAGGCAAAGCCAGTATTATAAACGGAGATTTTGAGTTTTCATTTATTGTTCCCAGAGATATTGCATATTATTATGGTTATGGTAAAATTAGTTATTATGCAAAAAACGATTCCAGTGATGCAAATGGTTTTTATTCAAATATTGTTGTTGGAAGTTTCGATCCTTCAGTAATTCCAGATGTTACCGGACCAGAAATAAAGCTTTATATGAATGATACTAATTTTATTTTCAAAGGAATTACAGATGAAAATCCAATTTTACTGGCTAAAATATCTGATTTAAATGGAATAAATACGGTTGGAAATGGAATAGGACATGATATTGTAGCCTACTTTGATGGAAATGAAACAAAACCAATAATATTAAATGATTATTATGTTTCTGATATTGATGAATATAATAAAGGTTCTGTTTATTATCCTTTTTTTGAATTAAATGAAGGACTTCATTCGATTAAAGTTAAGGTTTGGGATGTATTTAACAACTCAACTGAATCTTATACAGAATTTATTGTTTCAAAATCAGCACAATTGGCTTTAAATAATGTACTTAACTACCCCAATCCTTTTCTTGAATCAACCAATTTTGTATTTGAACATAATCAACCCGATTCAGAATTGGATATTCAAATTGAGATTTATGATATGAATGGAAAAAATTTAAAAACTATTAGTCAAAAAATAATTTCAGGTGGTTACAAAATTGAACCTATAAATTGGAACGGAACAACAGATTCAGGAGACAAGATAGGTAAAGGCATTTATATTTATCGTCTGATAGTTTCTAAACAAAATGGTGATCAAGTTGTTAAGAGTAATAAGTTAGTATTTTTACGCTAAACAATAATATTTAAAATAATTCGTTATATTTGCACTCAAATTAATAAACAGTTCTTTACAAGTATATTCTGATAAAAATATATCTTGATTTTTAATAGATTTTATCAAAAAATAAATAAAGTAAGTAAGTAATTAAACAACAAATTCAATTGAATTAAGCTTAAATTATACATACATTCGTATTTTATTATAGCAAATTCAACTTGATTAATAAATAATAAAAAAGTAACAAATGAGATTAATTTTTGGAAAAGTAACATTGGCAACGCTTATAATTACATTCTATTTGAATGGTTTCTCTCAAAATAATCATACTAGAGATGAGTTATTAGGTCAAAAAGGGGGAAGAGTAATAACTACTGCAGTCCCTTTTTTAATGATAGCACCAGATGCACGTTCGGGAGCAATGGGAGATGCTGGAGTTGCTTCAACACCTGATGCAAGTTCGATGCATTGGAATCCTGCAAAATATGCATTTATAGAAAAAGATATGGGAATTTCAGTTTCCTATAGCCCTTGGTTAAGAGAATTGGTAAATGATATTAATTTAGCTTACGTTTCTGGATATAAGAAAATAGATAAGATGAGTGCTATTGGTGCATCCTTACTTTATTTCTCATTGGGCGACATTACTTTTACCGATGTTGTTGGTAATTCCTTAGGAAATTACAGACCAAGCGAATTTGCATTTGATTTAACATATTCCAGAAAACTTTCAGATGTATTTTCTGCAGCTATAGCAGCAAGATATATAAATTCAAATCTTACTCAAGGACAGTCAACTAGTGGGGGGCAGGAAACACATGCAGGTCAATCTGTTGCTGCTGATGTAGCATTTTATTTTCAGAAACCGGTTCGTTTCGATCGCAATTTAAAAGGAACATTGGCTTTTGGTGCGAATATTTCCAATTTAGGTGCTAAAATTTCTTATACAGAAACAACAGAAAGAGATTTTATTCCAGCTAATCTAAGATTGGGAACAGCCTTAACACTTAATATTGATGATTTTAACAAATTGTCAATATTGCTTGATTTTAACAAGTTACTAGTTCCAACACCTCCTATTTATGATATTGATACTTTAGGAAATCCTCTTTATGGCCCTGATGGTAAAAAAATTATTTTATCTGGCAAAGATCCAAATGTTGGAATTGTTTCCGGTTTGTTTCAGTCATTTAGCGATGCTCCTGGTGGATTTGAAGAAGAACTTAGAGAATTCACATACTCAATTGGTGCTGAATATTGGTATGATAACCAGTTTGCAATTCGTGCAGGATATTTCCATGAAAGCATGTATAAAGGCAATAGACAGTATTTTACATTAGGTGCTGGTTTGAAATACAATGTTTTTGGGTTGGATTTTGCATATTTAATTCCAACAGAACAACGCAATCCATTGCAAAATACGTTACGTTTTACATTAACATTTGATTTTGATGCTTTTAGAGATCAAAGTGGCACAGTAAAATAATTGATGAAAATAAAAGTAGGATTTGGTTTCGATGTACACCAACTAAAGGAGGATTGTCCTTTTTGGCTTGGGGGCATCGAAATCTCTCATTATAAGGGTGCCGTTGGTCATTCTGATGCTGATGTTTTAATACATGCCATTTGTGATGCTTTGCTTGGAGCAGCTAATCTTCGTGATATTGGGTTTCATTTTTCTGATAAATCTTCAGAGTTCAAAGGAATAGATAGTAAAATCCTTTTAAAAAGAACAATTTGGTTACTAAATGAAAAAGGCTACTCTATTTCTAATATTGATAGTACAATTTGTTTGCAACAGCCTAGAATTTCATCTTTGATACCTCAAATGCAACAAGTATTGGCTGAGGTAATTGGGATTGATGTAAATGATATTTCCATAAAAGCAACTACAACCGAAAAGCTAGGTTTTGAAGGCAGAGAAGAGGGCATTTCGGCTTATGCCGTAGTTTTAATTCAAAATGTTTAACTGATGATTAAAATTGATAATCAATTAATTGATTTGGTTTCAAGTCAAGCTCAAGTCAGCAAAAGACAACGAAAAAATTATAATTTCCATAAATTTGCTGAAGATCCTCTTCAAAGGTTGATAAATGCAATTGAACCTTACTCATATATACAGCCTCACAAGCATGAAAATCCCGATAAACGGGAAGTTTTTTTTATTTTAAGAGGGAAAATACTTGTGATTCAGTTTGATGATAATGGAGAAATAACTGACCATATCGTTTTGGATGCATCAAAAGGAAATATTGCGACTGAAATTCCCGAAAGAACCTGGCATACAGTTATATCTCTAGAAAAAGGAAGCGTTTCCTATGAATGCAAAGACGGTCCTTATGATCCTTGTAATGATAAAAATTTTGCACAATGGGCTCCAAAAGAAGATGATAATAATAGTAAATCCTATATTGATACAATTCTGCAAAAGTTAAATCTTAAAATTTCAAGTTTTTAATTTAATTTTGCATCTGATTTTTCTTAAATAGAAATTAATCATATATGAATAGACAATTCGTCTGCTTTAAACTATAAAAATTTTCAAATTAGATGTCAGTTCAAAAACCTTCAATACCAAGAGGAATGCGTGATTTCGGTACAACTGAAATGATACAACGCAATTATATTTTTGATACAATTCGTTCTGTTTTTCAATTATATGGATATCAGCCAATAGAAACACCAACAATGGAGAATTTATCAACTCTGATGGGGAAATATGGTGAAGAAGGAGATAAATTGTTGTTTAAGGTCTTAAATTCAGGAAATTATATTGAAAAAGTAAATGAAGATACTTTTTTAGATTATAAAAAACTAACAGCACAAATTTCAGAGAAAGGATTACGTTATGATTTGACTGTACCTTTTGCTAGATTTGTAGTAATGAATAGAAATGAACTTAGTTTCCCTTTCAAACGCTATCAGATACAGCCTGTCTGGAGAGCTGATAAACCTCAGAAAGGCCGTTATCGTGAGTTTTATCAATGCGATGTGGATGTAATCGGCAGTAATTCTCTTTTGAATGAATTGGAACTGGTTAATATAACCGATACGATTTTTACTAAATTAGGAATTAATGTTATAATAAAAATCAATAATCGAAAAGTATTGGCTGGGATTGCTGAAATGATAGGTTTCCCTGAAAAAATTATTGACATAACCGTTGCTATAGATAAACTTGAAAAAATTGGATTGGTTAAAGTAAATGAAGAACTTGCACTTAAGGGATTTACAGAAGAAGCCATAAATAAACTTCAACCGATTTTGGAATTGAAAGGTAGTAATTATGAAAAATTTCAGATTATTAAAGCAATGTTGCAAAATTCAATAATTGGTACAAAAGGTGTTGATGAATTGCAAGTGCTTTTTAATTTAATTGATAATCAAAATATTAATTCGAAATACGAACTTGATTTAACGTTAGCGCGTGGTTTAAATTATTATACCGGAGCCATTTTTGAAGTTAAAGCTATGGATGCTCAAATTGGAAGTGTATCTGGAGGTGGTCGTTACGATGATTTAACTGGAATATTTGGAATGCCTGATGTGTCGGGAGTTGGGATTAGTTTTGGTGCTGACCGTATTTATGATGTTCTTACTGAATTAAATCTATTCCCAGTAAAAGTGAAAACATCAACTAAAATAATGTTTGTAAATTTCGGCGAAAAGGAAGTAAATTATTGTTTTTCAATTGCTTCAAGATTAAGGATGAACGGAATTCCTACAGAAATTTATCCTGATTCTGTAAAGTTAAAAAAACAATTTGCTTATGCTGATGCTAAAAAAATTCCATTCGTAATTATAGCCGGAGAATCTGAGATAGCAGACAACACAGTTAAAATAAAAGATATGAATCTTGGAAAAGAAACAGTAATTGGAAAAGATAAAATTGAATCTTATTTTTAACTATTCATTTTCAAGATTTTCCTTAAATTCCCGAAAAGCATTTTGAATAAATACATCAAATTGGTTGTGAAAATTGTCAAAAGCTTTTACAATTTTTTCACCTTCAGGAGTTAGACAGGTTTTTCCACCACCATCCGTACCACCCCGTTGGGTGTTTAAAATAGGAAATCCAAGTCGCTCTTCAATTTGTTGAAGGTTATTCCATGTTTTCCGATAACTCAGATTTAGTTTTTCCATTGCTAGTTTTAATGAGCCAGTTTCACTTATTGCTTTGAGTAATTGCCATTTGCCATCACCCAATATACCTAGTTCATCTTTGGTTTCCAACCAGATTTTGTAATTTAAACGGATGTTTTCGTATCTTGAATTCATATAATTTTATTTAGAATACAAAAGTAGTGAATTTAAAGTCAATTTAACTAATAGCTGCGAGCCAAGCGGTAGAAAAAGCAATCTGCAAATTATATCCACCGGTATCTGCATCTAAATCCAGTACTTCGCCAGCAAAGTATAAGCCTTTTATCAGTTTAGATTCCATGGTTTTTGAATTTACTTCTTTTAAATCAATACCGCCCGAAGTAATAATGGCTTCTGCAAAATCACGGGTTCCATTAATATCAAAACGAAAATCTTTCAACCAAACTCTGATTCTCTTCCTTTCGTCGGCAGAAATCTGATTGCATAACTTATGTGGTGATATTTTCAATAAGTCACAACTGATTACTGAAAGTTTGCCAGGTAACCATTTTCGGGTAACAGATCCGAATTTCATTTTTCCGTGCTCGTTTAAATCTCTTACTAGTCTATTATCCAGCTTGGTATCGTCTAATGCGGGTTTCAAATCAATAGATAAAGTTATTGCTTTTTTAAATTTGAGTTCTTTTGCAAATTTTCTGCTTAGAGTCAATACAATAGGGCCAGTTATTCCGAAATGTGTAAACATCATTTCACCAAACTCTTCTCCTTGTTTTTTACCATCGAACCAAATACTTGCCTTAACATTTTTAAGACTAAGTCCTTGCAGTTGTTGAGCAATTTTTCCTTTAGTTTCAAAAGGAACCAAAGCAGGGCAAATTTCTGTTATTGTATGACCAACATTCTTTGCTAATCTGTAACCATCACCAGTTGAACCTGTTGCTGGATAAGATGCTCCTCCTGTTGCCAATATTACTTTTTTTGCAAAATAAGAAATGTTATTTGCTATAACTCCTTTGATTTCATTATCTTCTGTGATAAGTTTTGTCGCAGTTGCTTCTTTTTTTACAAAAACCCTGTTTTTCTCAACCCATTTGACTAGAGCATAAAAAATATCCTGAGCAAGTTCACTGGTCGGAAATGCTCTTTGACCGCGTTCAACTGTGATAGGAACACCTTTTTTTTCAAAAAAATCTATCAGATCCTGAGAAAAAAATTCAGAAAAAGCATGTCGCATAAAACGTGAATTTTCACCGATATGTTCTAAAAATTCACGCATGGGAGAAACATTGGTCAGATTACATCTACCTTTACCTGTTATTCTTAATTTTCTACCGGGTTGGTTCATTTTTTCAAGTAAAAGTACTTTTTGTCCCCTTTCTGCTGCTTTTCCTGCAGCCATTAAGCCAGCTGCACCACCACCAATAATTATCACATCGTATTCATTCATAATTCAATATATTATTTTTTCCAGAATGAAGGAGCAAAAAGTATAAAAACTGTAAAAATTTCCAAGCGTCCTATTAGCATCATAAAAGATAAAATCCATTTTCCTAAAAGAGGAACCATTGAAAAATTTGTTGCAGGTCCACCAACATCACCTAAACCCGGACCGATTCCAGCCATACAGGTTGCTACAGCACCAATTGAAGATACAGGATTAACGCCTGTAATGGATAAAGCAAATGAAGAAACTGCAAAAATAACAATATACATCATGAAAAATGCCAATACATTAAAGATAATATCCTGATGAACTGGCTTTCCATCTAATCTTACAGGTAATACAGCTGATGGATGCAAAAGTCTTTTAAATTCAAGTGAAACATTCTTTAGCAGCAGTAAATGTCGAATTACTTTTATTCCACCTGTTGTTGAACCAGCACAGCCTCCGCTAAACATTAAAAGGAAGATAAAAAACCAAAGAAATGGAGACCATTTCATATAGTCGGCTGTAACAAAGCCTGTGCAAGAAACTATACTTGATACTGTGAACCAGGAATCCCTGAATGCTTTCTCAAAATCATTGTATTGATTATAATTATCAAAAAATAAGAATCCAGCTATAATTAATGAGGAACCAAAAATAATTGTTAGAAAAAGTCTAAATTCCTCATTTTTGAAAACTCTTTTAAATTTACCTTTAAGTAAAAAATAATGAAGTGAAAAACTTGTTGCTGCCAACATCATAAAAACGGTACAAACATACTGAATATAAGGCGAATACTGACCTATACTTGTATTTTTTGGTGAAAAACCACCTGTTCCCATTGTCCCAAAAGCATGACAAAGTGATTCAAATAAATTCATTCCTCCCAATAATAACAATACAGTTAATATTGCGGTTAGTAAAACGTAAATTCCCCATAATCTTTTTGCAGTTTCTGTAATTCTTGGATGAAGTTTATCAGTGCTTATTCCGGATGATTCTGCATTAAATAACTGCATACCACCTATTCCTAAGAAAGGCAAGATAGCTACTGTTAAAACAATAATTCCCATTCCTCCAATCCAATGGGTCATACTTCTCCAGAATAATATACCTTTTGGAACAATTTCAATATCAGTTAATATAGAGGCTCCTGTTGTTGAGAATCCAGATATTGTTTCAAAAAAAGCATCTGTAAATGATGGTATTGAATTACTGATAATAAATGGTAGTGTTCCGAAAATTGATATTACTATCCATGAAAAAGATACAATAACATAACCTTCTCTTTTCCCAATACTCTTTTCATCTGCTTCTTTTGTAATTAATCGGAAAAGTATCCCAAATGCAAGAGTAATCAAACCAGAAATCAGTATGGCATTAAAATCACTACTTCCGTAATAATAAGAAAATGGAAGTGCTGTAAAAATAAATAGACCCTCAATAACCAGTAATATTCCTAAAAATCTGATAATTATTGAAAAATTCATTTTTTGAAATTATTAATGGAAAATTTTTGAAATTTTTGAAATAGCTTCAGGTAATGCAAATACCACAACCTTATCATTTTCCTGTACCTGGAAATTTCCAACTGCAATATAGCTTTCATCACCTCTTACAATCCCTCCGACTATGGTTCCATCGGGAAAGTCAATTTTTTTGATCGGTTTCTTTGTTATTGTAGCATTGTGTTTAACAACAAATTCCAACACTTCAGCATCTATACCACTTAAACATTTGGAAGACGTAACCATGGCATCCATTGTAAAACGGGCAATATAACTGGCAGTTATCAGTTTTTTATTGATAATAGTATCAATGCCAATGTTTTGAGATATGTCAATATAGTCAATATTTTCTACAAGTGCAATAGTTCTCTTCACCCCATGTTTTCTGGCATGCAAACAAGTTAAAATATTAGTTTCGGTGTGGTTTGTAAGTGCAATGAAAGCATCCATTTTTCGAATTCCTTCTTCTTCCAACAAACCAATATCTGTAGCATCTCCATTAATTATCAGCGTTTTTGTAAGATCCTCAGTTAATTTAAAACATCTTTCCTTATCTGTTTCAATAAGTTTGATATTAATTTTTTCTTCCAGACTTCGGGCAGTTTTCCTGCCAATTCTACCACCACCAACAATCATAATGTTTTTAATTTCAATCTTGGTTTTTCCTCCAAGTTTGAAAAGTTCATTCATACCAGAAGGTTTGGTTATTACATAAATAAGATCATTTTTCAAAAAAACATCATTTCCTTTTGGGATTATTGTTTTAGAATTACGATGAATAGCTACGGCACGAAAATCAAGATGTGAATATTCTTTAGCAATTTGATCCAGTGTTTTATTGAGTACCAAAGCTTGTTCATCTAAACGAATAAGAAAAAGGACTAATTTCCCATCAGAAAAATCGAAAACTTCAGTTGCAACCGTTTGGTTTAGTAAATTAATAATTTCTTTTGCTGCAATTCTTTCAGGACAAACTAATGAATCAACTCCCAGATTTGTGAATATTTCACGATTTTCTTCTGTAAGATATTCAATGTTATTTATTCTGGCAATTGTTCTTTTTGCACCTAATTTTTTTCCTAATATACAAGTCATTAAGTTTACATGCTCATGATGTACTACCGAAATCAATAAATCCGCTTTAGCAACATTAGCACTTTCCAAAACCGAAACAGAAGTAGAATCACCGGTTATTGTCAATAAATCCGTATGCGATTCAATAAGTTTAAGTAATTCCTTATTTGGATCAATGATTGTAATATTGTGTTTATCAAAAGATAACGATTTTGCTAAATGGAATCCAACTTCTCCGTCTCCGGCTATTATTATGTTCATTTATCAGATAATTATTGAGAGCAAATATATATCAAGTTTTCTCTAAAAACTAATTTTTTTTAATTAATACAAAAAATTATTATAAGGATAGCGTTTAATATGAATTTTCTTTACTTCTTCGTATAAAAAATCTTTTAATTGTTCGATATTTTCTTTTTGTTTGGCTGAAATAAAAATACTTGGAAGATTAGACTTTGCCATCCATGACTTTTTTAGGTCTTCTAATGTCATATTTTCTTTGGTAGAAGGTGTTAGATCATCATCTTCCTTTATCGTAAATTGGTATGCATCTATTTTATTGAAAAGGGTAATATTTGGTTTATTACTTGCATTTAATTCACTAAGTGTTTGTTTAACAACATTTAATTGTTCTTCAAAACCTGGATGAGAAATATCAACAACATTTATTAAAATATCAGCTTCCCTAACTTCGTCTAACGTTGATTTAAAAGACTCTACCAAGTCGTGGGGTAATTTACGAATAAAACCGACAGTATCGGTAAGTAAGAAGGGAAGATTCTTTATCACTACTTTTCTAACAGTAGTATCCAGCGTTGCAAAAAGCTTGTTTTCTGCAAAAACTTCCGATTTACTCAATACATTCATTAATGTCGATTTTCCAACGTTGGTATAACCAACTAAGGCAACCCTTACCATTTCTTCGCGATTTTTACGCTGAGTAACCATTTGCTTATCAATATCTTTTAATTTTTCTTTAAGCAAAGTAATTTTTTCACGGATAATTCTACGATCAGTTTCAATTTCCTTTTCGCCGGGTCCTCGCATTCCCATACCACCTCGCTGACGGGTAAGATGGGTCCACATTCGTGTTAATCGAGGTAATAAATATTGATATTGTGCAAGTTCCACTTGAGTCTTTGCATGTGAGGTTCTGGCTCTTCGGGCAAAAATATCTAAAATTAAATTGGTACGATCCAATATTTTGCAATTTAGTTCGCGTTCAATATTTCTTATTTGTGATGGACTTAATTCATCATCAAAAACAGCAATACTTACATTTTCGGCTTCAATGTATTCTTTAATTTCTGCAAGTTTTCCTGAACCAACAAAAGTTCGGGAGTCAGGGCGTTCCATTCTTTGAACAAAGCGATTTACAGTTATTCCTCCTGCTGTATCTACCAAAAATGCCAATTCATCAAGATATTCATTTACTTTTTCAATATCCTGATTTTGATATATTATGCCTATCAATACGGCGGTTTCCTGTTTTTTAGCGGTTTCTATCAATTTGTATTTTTAAATATTAGCGACGATGTGAAGATGAAGTATGCTCTGATGCTTTATAAATTAGATAAAGTGACATGATTATTAATAAAATATATACCGGAATTATCTCAATATCAAATCCTTCATTTGCAATAAATGTAATAATCTTAAAGAAACTTGTTATAAATACCACAAAAAACGCAAAGCTTCTGAAATTTTTTCTTCTTAACGCAGATGTGATAAGACTTAATGCAAAGAAAATAACTACAATAATTACCTTTAATGTTGTTTCCCAAAAATTATTCTGAATTTTGGATGTAAGAAAAAACACATTATAAAAAACTGAAAATAAAAAAAATACAACTCCAGCTTTGAGTAATGCTTCATAAACTAATGATGAGGTACTTCTTTTTTCCATACGAATTAATTAAAATGATTTAAATCCAATAATTTCTCTTACTTCTTTTACTGTTTTTGAAGCACTTTCTCGTGCTTTTTCTGCACCCATTTCAGCTACTTTACGTAGATATTCATTATTGGAATTTAATTCAGCAATTTTTTCGCGGAAAGGTGCTGTAAATTTAATAATATCTTCAGCCAATTGTATTTTCATATCTCCATATCTAATCTGGCAACTATTGTATAAATCGCTGAAATGATTATATGTTTCTGTTGTCGAAATTATCTTCATAATATTGAAAATATTTTCAATTGCTTGTGGTTTCGGTTGATTAGGTTCGGTTGGGCCTGAATCGGTAACTGCTTTCTTCATTTTTTTAAGAATCATCTCTGGAGAATCTCCCAAATAAATGCATGAGTTTTCATTATCTGATTTCGACATTTTTGTACTTCCGTCTAATCCGGGAATTTTAATTAGCTCTTCTCCAAAATTATAAGCAACAGGTTCTGGAAAATAGTCAATTTTATACATTCTGTTAAAACGATTTACAAAATTCCGCATCATTTCCAGATGTTGTTCCTGATCTTTTCCAACAGGAACTTTATGCGCCCTGTGAATGATAACATCAGCAGCCATTAGTGTAGGATATGTAAGCAATCCAGCATTTACATTATTGGGTTGGCGACGTATTTTCTCTTTAAATGATGCAACGCGTTCCAATTCTCCAACATAAGCATTCATGTTTAAGAGTAAATATAATTCAGCTACCTGAGGAACATCACTTTGTATATAAACAGTTGCTACTTCCGGGTCGAGTCCGGCCGCAAGGTAATTAACCAAAACCCGTTTTACATTGCCATGTAAGTCTTCTGGTGTGGGATGCGTTGTTAAAGAATGATAATCAGCTATAAAAAAATAGCAATTATTTTCATGTTGCATTTTAAGGAAGTTACGGAGAGCCCCGAAATAGTTTCCCAAATGCAAATCACCTGTTGGCCTGATGCCACTTACTACTATATCCATAATTTGCAAAAGTACAAAAAAAATTAATTATAGATATTGAATTTATGAAAAGTATCTTTACTTTGCAATTCTAAAATTTAAAATTTTATTTATTAATTCATGACTATTTTGAAAAAGTAAATCTAAAAAAAATTAACTATATACTTAATTTGAATTTTAAAAAAAAAGTGTAC